>NZ_JALBUS010000011.1:0-68045 GCF_033971885.1 Absicoccus intestinalis
TTATCTGCCATGGTGCAGTGATATAAAGACAATATGTAAATAAACCCGTTATGATACAAATAACTGTTTGTTCACAACGGGTTTTGTTTATAACATCATAGACACTGATTTATCTGACGCTTACCTTCTCTGAAAACAAAAACGGTTGTATAATATGATTAAATAAGGTGATATACAATGTTGACTGAGAAGAAAATGAAAAAGATAGCATTGCCTGAATGCGTGGAGATGCTTGGAAAAGATTTTGTATATCAACGAAAAAATTTATGCTGTGATTGTTGGGGATTTAATGATGATGGTCTGTTTGAATATACCTTGTTAGTCCCTAAAGAGACAAGAGAAAAACCTATAGGCCCAAATGATAGGAAAATTTGTATAGATGATTCACATTTCTTTGACTATTTTGCACAGGTAATTGTCGATCCGCAGACTGGAAATGTCGAAAGAGACTATGAACACAGTAAACTTACAGATAATAGGGCCATGAAAACAAACAGTGAGAATTGAGCATGTCTGAGAGCATTAAATTAATTTACAAGATCCTCAAGATACTTGAGCGGTCTATGGATTATCCCGAATTCGATATTAATAGACTAGACTCTGAAGTACTTTGTGTTTCTGTTTTCAGGGGGTCTGAAATAAGCTCTTCTGAAAACTTTATTACTCCAATCAGAGAATAATGTATCCTTCTTTTATAATTATAATTTTATGTTCTGTAAAAGATCGAATATCTTTGAATTGATTCATTGTTCGATAGGACTGGAAAAATTCGGTTGTACACAACAAATAGAGAAGAAGTCCACTTTTTTATTGGATCTGAAGGCTTTATACGAGGTTAAATTCATGAAGAACAGTTTTGAATTATTCATTTTTAATTTGATATATGGATTCATCATCCTTTCTTTGGGATTATTTTTATTGAAAACGAAGCACTCAAGTAGAGTGATTTTATTTATTTCAGGAGATTATTCTGAATTAGACCCTCGCAAAGTTTGTCATATCATTGGGAAGAGACTGGTTGCTTTAGGCATAGTATTATTTCTAATCATTCCTTTTGATTTTTGGAAACCTTCAATTTCTTTTTATGCAATTTGTATTATAACCATTTTGTGGGTGGTATATCACACTTGGGATCTAACGAAAAATAGGGTAAATTATAGGTAGACTGTATTTTTTATAAAAATATTTAACACATGAGTTTCAATGTAAGCAATCAGAATACACAAATTAGTTAACATCTTTTTTTTAAGAATTAAGCATTGTATGTTTTGGTTTGCAGAGACCAAAAATTGTGCCCGTGAAAACCAAGGTAAATGCAAAAATATTTGCAGAGATTATGAAACTGCCAGTGAAGCATGAATAATTATTGCAAACATAAAAACTCTTCAAAATAAAGCTTTTGAATGCGTCAAAAAATATCTACCTAATATAGTTATAACAGGTGCATATGATGTGGAAGACAAAATCGATGAGTATGACAAAAGGTTTGGTGAATTCCCTACTATGGCGTTTGAGGAGTGCGAGGAAGAAGTATAATCCAAATGACAGTACATTTTACTAAAGAAATGATAGAACTATGGAACCTAGTATTGCTTTATATTTTTGGACAGGATGTCATAGTGGATGCTCAAGAAAACATCAAAAAAGCGTTTGAAGAATTCAAGAAACTCTATAAAGAGCAACAAGAATTAGAGATAAGATTGGGTTGCTAAAAAAATGGTGACCTTTAGATAAATGAACAAAGCACAATTTAAGCGATTAGGTTTTCAGGGGGTCTGAAATAAGCTCTTCTGAAAAACAAACAAATAGAGTAAGACAGAAGAAGGTGAAATGATGCTATTAGAAAAAGAGAAGAATTGGATATTAGAAAATATGCCCAATGGTAATGAAATCATACATATGAAAAATCCAAATGATGTGATAGGCGCATTATGTGACTATTCCGTAGCAGCGATGACACCCGACGATGAACCTACTCAAAAGACATACGAGGCGGAAGCTATCATGGATTGGATTGCCAACGATGACGATGACTGGCCTGAATGGGATGGTAGCTAGTCATGTCTTAAAGCATCAAATTAATCTATAAAATCCTAAAGATCTTAGAGAATTTAATGGATTATTCAGAACTTGATGTTGAGGTTTCAGTGGACCTGAAATCAGCCCCACTGAAAGCGGAAAAGGGGTATCAAAAGGCTTAAGATATGAAGTGGAAGAAGGGTTCTCAAAAGAATTTGGTGGAGATCCTAAGGATTGGCAACATGTAAAGGGTTTTGGACTAATTGATTTTTATGAGGAACAAAGACCTGCAGAAGTACATTGGTTTCAAAACAAAGATGTAGGAAAAGTCAAATTTAAAATAAAGGAATGGCTAAAATGAAAGTAAAATGGAAAGGAAAAACGAGTTTCCTTATGCTCACTCACAATAAGGTATACGACGTTATTTCTATAGAAAAGGATTGGTATAGAGTTATTGATGACTCTGGTGACGATTACCTATATCCCCCAGAGTGGTTTGAGGTTGTAGACTCGAATATGAAAGATGTTCCTGTAAAGAATTAAGGTAAAAGGGAATCGCAGAAATAATTAATTAGCACATCTGAAACGGTGTGCTTTTGGTTTCAGTGGACCTGAAATCAGCCCCATTGAAATCTTTAAGCTATGCTATTGTTAGAGTGCGAAAGATAAAAGACCCTATCCTATAAAAGAAGAGGTCATAAGTAAAGTCCAAATGATTAACATTTAACTTTTATCTTTCAGTTCCTTGACAGCTAAATGTTCTTTGGATGGCGCGCGGGCCCACTCGTTAGCGCACACAAGGGATTAGGCCTCAGAGTATCGAGCGCATCGCTCGAAAGTGTCACACCTATGGGCTTGTGAAAGAGCATTGACCTGCACCGGTTCAAAGTGCAGGAAGGAGGTAAACGACATGAGTAAATTAAAAGAGCTTGTTAAATGGTCCAAACTGATCAACAAGCTCTTGAAGGAATTAATAATAATTGTCATGTATGTGGCTATCATTATTAAAATTATTGAGGCTTTATTTTAAAACCTCTTTTAGTATAGCATGTCAAAACATATATGAAGAAGAAAAATATTTTAAAGATGATCATTGAATTGATTGTTCAAGTGATCATCGCAATTCTAAATGTGGCGATCATCATCATGATCGTTGCTTATTGGTTTCAGTGGGCCTGAAATCAGCCCCACTGAAAGCACAAGATGCAAACGATAGTAATATGACATTAGAAGAATGGATATTAAAAAACATTTCAGATTATGCAACTACTTATTCGGCGTTGAACAATCAATTTTCAGAGGTAATACCAGAAATAAATAACGCACATAATGGAACGAGTTCAGAATATGTTGATGATGTTTTGAAAAAGGCAGGTGTTAAATTATGAGAGTAGATCCTAATAGTAGAAAATGGGCTAAACACCCTGAATGGTTTACACATGAATTGGGACATATGTATATACCAACGAGCGAATGTCCTGATGATGTAAAAAAAGCCATGGATGAATATAATTCTTATACATATTCGGAAGAGTACAAAAAAAGCAAAATGAAGAAGCACGATTGAGGTTTCAGGCCCCCTGATACTAACATTGAAAAACAAATGAAAGGAGCAGATGGGATGTATTATAGTCGGGAAGAGGCTGAAAAAGAATATGGTCAGTTATCTGATTTTTATAAAAATGATCCAAAAAGCAAAATATGGGAAGCTGGATCCATAGGGAGATTTGGTCCTACATTCTTTTCTTTTGACAAGATAAAAATCTATCAATTTTGGGAAGACTTTCCATGGAACTTGACCGATGAAGAGATTTATATTTTTACGAAAGAAGATCCTAGAATGGTGGCATTACGCGGTTGTGAAATCGTTGATGGAAAACTTATCAATCATAATTTGGAGAGCCGGAATGACAAAAGATGATTATGAGGTTATTTTGTATCGGCTGTTGGGGTTTCAGGGGCCTGAAACCATAGGCGCCTTAAAAGACTTTGGAATGGAATTTGAGGTGATACGATGACACCAGATGATATTAAGATGCTAGATTGTATCAAAAAAAGTTGGGGTTTGATCCAACGGATAGAAAAGAATTGCATAACGCTTTGGATGAATATTATGGACCTATTGGCTCTGAAAAAGACCAAGACTTATCTTCTGATCTTGCAATCGATGATAAGCCAAGCACTTGGAGTAAGCTTTCCCTAGAAGAAAGTGAATGGCTTCACAAAAATCATCTAGTAGCTTTTTAGTGGTGATAATGAATCATGTGCAGACATATTTATGCAGAAAAAATTGATCATGTATATGATGATCATTAAATACAATGCAGGGCGGAAAGAATAGTATGTACCTGCATTTTTGTGGCAAAATAGAAAGGGAAGTTATGCACGTGAAAGATCGTAAGCGTCAGATTAAATAGTAGATTTCCATTCATCAATAAATCTTCAATAATTTTGGTGAATACAATGAAAGTTTTTGGACCAGCTCCAAAAACTTTCATAAATTCTAGATTGGAGTCTAAATGATAAGAAGGTTGAATTATCTCCTATAAAACAGGTGTATATTGAAATTTAAACGGATCAGGAATTTGTCCACACCCCCAACGGGTTGATTATATATTGGCATGAACACGAAGTTGGAGTAATACAATTAGATTTTTATTTTGGTTAGTACAAAATTCGAAATGTCCGCTGGAAGCCATAAATCTAGTATAAATGTTGATAATCTATGGAAAGGAATAATAAAAAAGATATAGGCGTTGCCCCCGCCATAAAGGGCAGAGGGGCGCCTATATCGATAATCGGATTATCATAGTATTACATTTGTTTCAATTCTATAGATAAATAGGATTGAATGAAAATTCCCGCTTTAGAAGCATGATCTACTGATATTTCGAAATAATATATTACTGGAATTTGAAAGAATGATCAATTTGCTTAATAATGTCATTCATAACGGATGAAATAAAACCGCAAACATTTTGACTCGTATCTAGTCATAAAGTTGCGATTCGTTTTGATTGTTTTCCTAGAAATAAGATGCGGTTCTATAATACTGTAAGTGTACCTTTATGTAGTAATTGTGCTCGATGACCACGGGTGCTTCATCTGCCATGTCATGAAGGCATATACTTTATCTCCTTTGTATTTTTTATACAACCTTTCATTTTTATAGCTTGTTTTGCAGAAAAACAAGTCGGATCATATAATATGAAATACTTCAGTAATGGAGAGAATGTGAACAGTTGAATGTTGGTTGTCTAGTGAAGAATCGTACATATTGCTGGTTGGTTTTCCAAACCGGATCAATGAAAGATCCAATTTTATCCTATTGTGTCTTCATGCTTTCAAGGAAAAAAAGATGCACATTTTTGGGTGCATCTTATTGGTTTATTCATCAACGATCGCAATGGTTTGTACGTCATAGGTTTGTAGAACATCCACCATTTCTTTGGTGATGATTTCACCACTGACTGCAATTGGAATTGCAGGTGGACAAGATACGGATGGTTCACTACAAATATGTCCAATGGCTTCGGTTACGGGGACGAATGCTTGACGACTTAAGATAGCTTGGCGAATCGAAAGTTTTCGTGTTGGCTGTACCTGGAACAAAGCTTGTTGCGTGGATGGTAAAGGTTGTTTGTGTGGTGTTTCCAGTAGGGTTTGTTTTAAGCGTTTAAAATCGATGGGACGATTTTGTGGGGTAAACATGCAAACAAGAAAATCACTATCTGCGAATTCAGGTTCGGCATGATGGGCACGCAATCGTTCGGCGAGTTCATAGCCATGGATGCCCATTTGTGAAGCATGGATCGTTACCTTGGTTTTTTCTGAAGGTAAAACCGGAATGTTTGCTTGTATTAGTTCTGCTTTTAATTGATCTAGTTTTTGAATTAAAGTTTTTAATTCCGAACGAAAAGAAGTATCTAAATAGGCATTGCATCGATCTAAAGATTGCAAGATCAAATAGGATGGACTGGTTGACCCAAATAACATCATGGATGCTTTGGCCATTGGACCAACTTCTTGATTGGCTTGCTGGGAAAGGTGCAAATAAGAGCCTCCTGTTACGACAGGAAGGGTCTTATGGGCAGAATCGCAACTCATATAGGCGCCTAGGTCGATAGGATGTTGGGATTCGGGTAAAAAGTGTAAATAGGCACCATGTGCATTATCGACTAATAAGGGTACATCATATTCTTTGCAAACTTCAGCAAGGGCTTTGATATCGCTCATTTGACCGAGATAATCCGGACTCGTTATATATACGCCAATGGGTAAGGTATTGGCTTGTTCGAATTTTTGTTTGACCTGTTCCGGTGTTACCACAACAGAACAAATGGATACTTGTTCTTCGTTAGGCATGATCCAGTCAATATCAATATCTAATAGGGCACAGGCATATAATAAAGCTTTATGGGCATTACGGCCGGCTACGATATAAGGTCTGGTTTTTAATGGTTTTCGTTTGTATGCCAGGGCAATCATGGTACGAATGCTGAGACTCGAACCTTCCGCAGAATACAATGTTTTTCCGGTATGGAAAAGCTTGGATGCATTTTCTTCACTTTGAGCAATAATGCCATCGGCTTCATAAAGGGCATCGGCCCCTTTGATTTCTGTAATATCCAGGCTTTCAAAACCAAGAATATTTTGGCCTTTATGACCAGGCATATGTAGTCGTGATGTGTCACTTTCTTGATAGTTTTTGACAAAATCACAAATTGGTGTCTTCATCTTTGATCTTTCCACCAGTTGGAACCTTTTCTTTATATATGCGTACCAAAGTGCCACTGAGCAATAATAAGGCAATTAAGTTTGGAATAGCCATCAAGCCATTGGCGGTATCGGCTAGATCCCATACAAACTCTAAGCCACCAACAGAACCTACAACAATGAAGGCAATCCATATCCATCGAATAGGTAAAACTGCTTTTTTGCCCCAAATAAATTCACCTGAAACTTCACATAGGAAGCTTGAAGTGATCAAGCAGCTATAACCAAACAAGAACGTACTGATCAAAATGAAATAATTACCGATGGATCCTGGCAGGAAGGTCGAGAATGCATGCATGGCTAATTCTGTACCGGACATGCCACTGACCCATTTTCCCGATAATATAATAACGAGTCCCGTTACTGTATTGATGATCATTGTATCTAGGAATACTTCCACAATGCCCCAAAATCCTTGGTTTTCAATATAGTCCACATCGGCCGAACAGTTCAGGGTTGGACTGGATCCCATACCGGCTTCGTTTGAGTTTAATCCGCGGGCTAAGCCGACAGTCATAATTTGCATGACGGTTGCTCCGGCAAATCCGCCAGCCGCTCCTTGTGGTGTGAATGCACCTATGATGATCGAGGCAAATGCATGTGGCAATTGTGGTAAATGTAAAATGACGATCATGGTACCAATGAAGATATAAATTAGACTCATAAGTGGGGTTAGCCATTCACATACGTTACCAATACGAGTGATTCCACCTAGAATAACTATGGCTGTTAGGAAAGCCATCACAATACCAGATGCCAATGGTGGAATATGCCATTGGGCTTGAATGCCTAATACAATACTGTTGGTGTCGACGATGGCGCTACATACCATGTAGGCAAAAATGGCCATAATACAAAAGAAATAAGCCATCCATTTGGATTTTAATCCTTTGTAGATGTAAAACATGGCTCCACCAATGTATTCGCCACGTTCATTTTTTTCACGATAATATAAGCCTAATGAAATTTCGGCAAATTTGGTTGCCATGCCAAAAAAAGCCGATAACCACATCCAAAATAGAGCGCCAGGACCGCCAGTTGCGACCGCTGTAGCAACACCAGTAATATTTCCCGTTCCAACGACACAGGCAATGGAGGCAAGTCCGGCTTTGGCACTGGCAATCGTACCTTGTTCGGTTTGACGTCGATGGTCTTCTTTCATTCGTCCCAAAGTTACTTTGCGAATATCTTTGATTCGTGATAGTTGTGGGAATTTCAAACGTACAGAAAGAAAGATACCGGTTCCTAATAAGAGGACAATCATGATTGGCCCCCATACGATATCATTCACAAAACTGTTAACTGAATTAATGATCTCCATTTCTCTTCTCTCCTTTATGTATTGATCATACTTCCATATTTAATCATAGGTAGAATGAATATGCTAATAAAAAATAGATGTATTCATTTTTTTCTATGGAACAGTGAAAGATGTGTATGCTTTTAAATGAAGGATTCAAAAATGAAAAACCGGCAACACATTAGATATTGTCGGTTGATTCAAAACAAGCGTTTTATCCAATTATTTAGTCATGGTATGTTGTAACGCGAATAATTCCATCCAGTGTTTTCAGTTTTTGAAGGGATTCCGCTAATGGTTCTTTGTCTAAATCCAACATCGTAACGGCAACATCACCGCGTGATTTATTAATCATGTTTTCAATGTTGTTGGTTTCGGAGAAGCTATCTGTAATCTTACTGATCATTCTTGGTTTATTGACATGGATCACCGAAACACGATAATTGTGGTTCCATTCCATTTCGCATCGAGGCAAGTTGACTGAATTGACAATATTACCATGTTCCAAGTAGTCCATAACTTCTTTGGCTGCATTTACGGCACAATTTTCTTCACTTTCTGCTGTTGATGCACCTAAATGAGGAATAGGAATACAATGTGGATGACCAGCTAGTTTTGGTGTTGGGAAGTCAGTTACATAAACGGCAACTTTTCCAGAATCTAATGCTTCTAGCATATCTTCTTCATTGACCAATCCACCACGTGCCATGTTTAAGATTTTCACACCATCTTTCATTTGGCTGATTGTTTCTTTGTTGATGGTATTCATCGTATCTGGCGTTTGAGGAATATGAATGGTAATGAAGTCGGAGTTTTTCAAGACGCCTTCCAATGTGTTTTCATGTTTGACCCAACGAGACAAACGCCAAGCGGCATCGACAGTCATATAGGGGTCGTAACCATGAACTTCCATGTCAAAGCGTAAAGCTGCATTGGCTACACGACGGCCGATGGCACCACCAACACCAATGATACCTAAACTTTTTCCGGCCAATTCATTACCGGCATATTTTTTCTTTTGTTTTTCCATATCTTTAGCAAGATTTGGATTGTCTGTTTGGCTTTTTGCCCATGTGATGGCATTGTAGATATCACGAGATGCGAGTAACATGCCGGCAAAGACTAATTCTTTAACGGCATTGGCATTGGCACCTGGGGTATTAAATACGGCAATACCTTTTTTTGTACATGTTTCAATATCGATATTGTTGACACCAGCTCCAGCACGGGCAATGGCTTTTAGGTTTGGATTATAGTCGATATCGTGTAAATTGGCACTACGTACGACAATGGCATCTTCATTGGTTTTATCATCGCCAATTTCGTATTGATCGGTAAATTGATCCAATCCAGCTTTGGCAATGTTGTTATAGAGTTTGACCGTGTACATTATGCATTCTCCTTTTCGAATTTCTTCATAAAGTCAATCAAATAATCTACAGCTTCTTCGGTAACGGCATTGTAGATACTTGCACGCATACCACCAACCGAACGATGGCCTTTGATATTCGCAATACCAGCTTTTTTTGCTTCAGCAACGAATTTCTTATCTAATTCATCATCACCGGTCACAAATGGAACATTCATAAGTGAGCGGTCTTCTTTGTTGACATTGTTTGTATACAATTTTGAATTATCAATGTAGTCGTATAATTTCTTAGCTTTGCGTTGGTTGATCTTTTCCATGTTTTCCAAGCCACCAATGACTTCTTCTAACCATTGGCAAGTTAAGCCAACCATATAGATGCCCCAAGTTGGAGGCGTATTGAACATAGAATCTTTTTCGGCATGTACTTTATAAGACAACATGCTTGGTAATTTATCTTGATCTGCACGATCTAATAATTCTTTTTTAAGAATAACGATGGTTACACCGGCAGGTCCCATATTTTTTTGTGCACCAGCAAAGATCAAATCATATTTTGTGACATCAACGGGTTCTGAGCAGATGCAGCTAGATAAATCGGCAACTAATAATTTTCCATCGTGTGGTGGTAATTGTTTATATTTAGTTCCAAAAATAGTATTGTTTTCGCAAATATAAACATAATCCGTTTTTGGATCTAAATCTTCTTGTTTGATTTTTGGAATATATGTGTAGTTATCTTCTTTACTAGAAGCTGCAACATGAACATAACCAATTTTCTTTTGTTCTTTGATGGCTTTCTTTGTCCACTGTCCGGTATCGATGATATCAGCACCATTTTGTAACAAGTTCAATGCAACCATGAAGAATTGCGTAGAACCTCCACCTTGTAAAAATAAAATGTCATAGTCTTCGGGGATGTCCATCAAGCGACGAAGGCTAGCTTTGGCATTATCTATGATTTCTTTGAACTCAGCAGATCGATGTGACATCTCCATGACGGACATACCACTTTCGTGATAATCCAACATTTCGGCTTGGGCCTTTTTTAATACCCATTCGGGGATGGCAGCGGGTCCGGCTGCAAAGTTATAAACTCTTGTCATTTTTTATACTTCCTTTCGTGACTGTACTTTTTTTATTATACGTATTCAATCAATAAATGCAAGAGAAATGTTCATAAAATAAAATCAAATGTATACATTTGGTGTACATTGCTTTATAGCTTTGTTTTGTTATTTTTCAGTGTTAAAATTGATTCGTGGAGGTGATATCTATGGAGAAAATTACACAAGAAAAGTTGCAAGATGCCTTGCAAAATCAAGATTCTTTTTTAGCATTCTATATGGATGTAGAACCCGTTGATTTAGCACTAGCTATAGAAAATCTAGATGATGACGATATTCAAAAGATTTGCCAATGGTTAGAGGATGAGCCTTTGAGTGAATTGATCGAAGATGCCGATGATGATTTACGACTTCGTTTATCTTCTTTCATAGATGATCATCGCTTGCTTTCTGTATTTAACTTTATGCAGAAGGATGATATTGTCGATATTATTGGTGATTTGCCCACTGGCCGAAAGAAAGCATTGATCAATTTAATGCGTTCGGGTGATCAAAAGATTATTAAAGAATTGTTGAAATATCCAGAAGAATCGGCTGGTGGTATCATGACCACTTCCTATATTGCTATTAAAGCCAACTGGACGGTTGCTCAATCTTTACAGCGTATTCGTGAAATTGCAGATAAGTCCGAGGTTATCGAAACGTTATTTGTTATCGATGATACGAAACGTTTGATTGGTGAAGTAGATCTTCGTAATATGTTGGGTGCACAAAAGGCACAGCGAATTTCAACGATTATGGATGATTCAGTTATTTCCGTTCAACCTGAAGTGGATCAGGAACAAGTGGCTCGTTTGGTTTCGCGATATGATTTAACTTCCATTCCGGTTGTCAATAAACGAGGAGCTATCTTAGGTATCATCACAGTCGATGATGTCATTGATGTTATCGTTGAAGAATATGAAGAAGATATGTTACAGATGGCCGGAGTCAATCGGGAAGAGGATCTTTCAAGTACTTTATCCGAATCAATCCGTATGCGATTGCCTTGGTTGATGGTTAATTTATTGACGGCTTTTTTAGCTTCGTTTACTGTTAAGATGTTTCAAAATACAATTGAACAAGTTGTGGCTTTATCCGCTACCATGACCATTGTAACAGGAATGGGTGGTAATGCTGGAACACAAACGATGTCGATTTTAGTTCGTGAGTTAGCGAAAAGAGAAATTTCTTTAAAAGAAAATTGGAAAGCTCTAGTAAAAGAATTGCTATTAAGTGTTGTAGATGGTGCTGCAACCGGTATTGTTACGGCTATCATTGTGTATTTTATGTATGGAAATTTCTATTTGGCTTTGATCATTTTTATTGCCATGATTGGTAATTTATTGGTTTCTGGTTTATTTGGCTTCTTGGTGCCTTTAGGTTTAAAGAAGTTACATGCAGATCCAGCTATTTCATCGACGATATTTGTTACAACGGCAACGGATGTTTTAGGCTTTTTTATTTTCTTAGGTTTAGCAAAATTATTTATATCGCACTTAGCAGGAATGTAGAAGTATGAACGTTTTAATGAGAATTTGGTTTGTAACCTTTTTAGTAATGTGTGTATTTGGATATTTGATGAATCAGGTCCAACCCATCACGACTCTATCTAAAAAAACGAGTGCCAGTACCAACACGGATTCGTTTACGGTCATGGGTGTAGGGGATAATCTTTTGCATGATGTGATTTTTCGCAACATGGATCAATCTATGAAAGATGTCGACTACAATGATTTCTATAAAACAATTAAAAAATATACAACAGCGGATTTAAACTATATCAATTACGAAACGATTTGTGCGGGCACAAAGAATGGCTTATGGTTGGATGGTTATCCTTCGTTTAATGGACCAGCCAAATTTAATGATGCCGTTGCGAATGCTGGATTCAATTGGTTCAGTCTATGCAGTAATCATACCTATGATCGGGGAACGTTGGGTGTGCAGACAGAATTGGATTATATCCAAAAACATTGTAAAGATGTTACGGTAACGGGTGCTTATCAAACCAAGAAGGCATCTGAAACACCGACTGTTGTGAAAATTCATGGAATTCGGGTTGGTTTGGCAAGTTATGCCTATGGATTTGAGTCTCAGCCGGATGATCCGGATACAGCCTGGATGGTCAATAAAATCAGTAAAACAAAGATTAAAAAAGATATGAAAAAGTTGAATAAGGTCAGTGATGTGCAGATTGTTACCATGCATTGGGGCACGGAATATCATACCGATGTCAACGATATGCAAAAAGAGTATGCGAAATTATTGAATTCGTTAGGTGTAGAAGTGATCATTGGTACCCATCCGCATGTGATCGAACCGGTTGAATGGATTCGGAGTGATAAACAAGATACATTGTGTTATTATTCTTTGGGTAATTTTATAAGTGCGCAGAATGCGAATGATAATATGATTGGTGGTATGGCATCTTTTAAGGTGACCTATGATCATGATAAGAAAAAGGCGACGGTCAGTGATGCTGCATTTACACCAACCATCACATATTATGATTCCAATTATAACAATTATCAGATGTATACCATTCATGAATGGACGAATAAAAAGGCAAAGACACATGAAGTTACGGTAAGTGAAGGACAGGATATTTCGAAAGAATATGTGCAAAAATATGTTAAGAATGTAATGAAGGATGTAAAAGGAGTAAAGATTGTTACAGAATGACTAATCGAAAAATAGTAGTAGAAAATCGAAAAGCGCGTCATGAATATGAATTGTATGATCGTTATGAAGCAGGTTTGGAATTAAAGGGTACGGAAATCAAGAGCATTCGTTTGGGGAAGGTTCAATTACGAGATAGTTATATTAGTATTCGTAATGGGCAAGCATTTATCAAGGGTATGCATATTTCTCCCTATGAATTTGGAAATCGATTCAATCATGAAGAAGATAGGGATCGTCGTTTGTTGTTGCATAAAAATGAAATCTTAAAACTGGATCAAGCCACACGTATCAAAGGCTATACGGTGGTTCCCGTTTCTTTGTATCTTTCCAAAGGGTTGGCAAAAATGGAGATTGCGTTAGCGAAAGGTAAAAATTTACATGATAAGCGTGAAGCCAATAAAGCTAGAGATGCCAAACGTGAAATTCAAAAGGCCTTGAAAAATCGATACTAGAATGGTATGATTAAGTACCTTTTGGGGGTGTATTTTTGGTATTCGATGAGTATTTGTTTGGATACTGCCACAGTCGCGAAGGAACGCGTTATAACCAAAAAAATTTAACTGCTAAAAACAAATTGGCTAATGTATTTGGTGCAAACCAAAGCATGGCTTTTGCTGCTTAATTGAGTCGTAGATAGACCTTGCAGCCCGGTTGACTGATCTTTGCTTTCTTTGTCAGCAACACGCGTTCATACTAAGAAGATATGGATAAGTGATCATTCTAAGCTTGTCATGAAAATTCTAGAATGGCATCAATGAGCAATCGTTTCTATCCGGTTCCATTGATCATAAAGATAGAAAAAACTGTAAACGCAATATCGTGGGACGATGCTTAGACAGGAGTTCGACCCTCCTCACCTCCACCAAAGGAAATAAAGCCCTTTCTATAAAGGGCTTTTTTGTTATAATCATGGAAACTTCTATGAATTGCTTTTATGTCAATATTGAAAAAGAACGCATTCAACTTTTCGCTGATAAAACAAGAGTAAAATCCTAGACACATGTGCAAAATTTGAATACTATAATAAGTGAAAAGAGGAAATGCGTATGTCAAAGAAATATTTAATTGTATATTATAGTCAATCAGGTAATACGAAGTCTGCTGCAGAATTGATCCAACATGTCGTGGATGCTGATCTTTGTGAAATTGAAGCGCAGGATCCCTATCCAACCAATTATAAAGAACTATTAAAACGGGTTCGGAAAGAAATGGATGCAAATGTTGATGTGGCCTATAAACCTGTATCCGTTGATGTATCTTCGTATGATGTGATTTTCGTAGGTACTCCAAATTGGGGTGGAAAAGTAGCCTTGCCATTGGCGACATTCTTGAAACAACAGGATCTATCCGGTAAGACCGTCTTGCCATTCCTATCACATGGAGGTGTTGGCAAACAAGATATTGAAGATGATTTGAAAGAATTATGTCCAGGGGCTAAAGTGGGCTCGGCCTATTCTGCTTTTCAAAAAGTCGAAGAAGATGATGTCGAAGATGTTATTGCTTGGATGTATCAATATATCGATCGTGCATAATATTTCTAAAAATCCATCGGTTTATCTGGTGGATTTTTTTAATGAAGGAAGAAACAAAAACACGATCAAGACACATTTTTTAGACAGATCATTTGTTAGGATGCATACGAAGAAAGGAATGAATCGTATGTATATGACAATAGAAGAAGCAGAAGCTTGTTACGGTCCAATGGTTCGTTTTTACAAAGAAAAGTCGAATGAAATGATTTGGCATACGTATCCAGTGAAAGAAAATTTTGTGACTTATTTTTTTAGTTTTGATCGAAAAATTATTTATGAATTCTGGACTGATTTCCCTCAGAATTTGACGGGTGAAGAAATTTATACATTCACCAAAGAAAATCCGAGGATGGCAGAATTGCGTGGTTGTCGGATCATACATGGTAAATTGAATTGTGAATCATGAAAAAGGATGGATGAGAAGTCCATCTTTTTTATGTTGTATACAGGGATGCTACTTTATTGATGTCTGTTTGTTGGATACCATAATAAGAACCAGCCGACTGCATAACGGAGATTTCAGAATCATCATGATCCAAACCAATGGCATGTCCCAATTCGTGTTCAGCTGTATGGATGATACGATCTGTGGTATAGCCATAATATGGGTTTTCAATCAAATAATAAGAATTCAATGTGATCGTTGCATGGGTCATTTGATTGGTCAATACATTTCGCTCTGTTTCGGTAAGACCAGCTGCTTCTGAATTGGAATCGGAAGTATCGCTAGCGACAATATCTGCATTGGATGCATCATCCGTTATGGTAAAGGTGAATACACCCGTATCATTCCAATTTTGGATGGCTGTTTGATATGCCGAATGTAAGGCTTGATTGGTCGATCCAATATAAATAGTAGCGGTATTTGATGGCCATTTGATACCGGTATAATAGGAATACGTATCTGTTGTTACGTTTGTATTGTTGTTGGTCAAATAACGAACAATATCATTTTTTGTTGATGTGATGGATTTCGCCAATTGTGAATCACTATTTTGGGCATAGAGGTTAAAACCTGCCAAAAGTATAAATACAACAAGGGCAATCTTAAAAAGGCCCCAGATCAAATGCAGAACAATGCGAAACAGAAAAACGGGAATGTAAAATATAGTTTTCCAAATTTTTTTCATTGTATATCCCTCTTTTCTGGTCTTGAAACAGTATCAAGTATACCTTAAACCGGCTTTAAATTTAAAAAACATTTTAAGAGTCCCGTTTTTTGGATATGTCACATTCTATATTGATCATAGAAAAGGGGTTCGTTCTATACGAACAAAGGAGACAAAAAAATGAAAAAGGGATTTAAGATCATGATGTGTGCAACGATGATCCTGTCCATGGGATGTATGCCGATTTATGCACAGTCAGCAAGAACTGAACAAATGGTGGAAGTATCGATGAAACACAAATATTGGCGCAGTGGAATGTATAAAATAGGTAGTGATTTACCGGCTGGTGAATATTATTTAAAAGGGAAAGGATATTGGGAAATTGATGCAGATGCCTCGGGTGAATTTGAAAGTATCCTGGCCAATGATAATATAGATCGAGCAGCTATTGTATCGGTTTCTGAAGGACAATATCTCAAAACAGTGGGTCGAATCAAGATCTATACATATGGCGATCATCCAAAGATCAATGTACATAAATCAGGAATGTTCAAGGTGGGGGTCGATCTTCCGGCTGGAGAGTATCAATTGGTTGTTGATAAAAAAGCAAAAAATTTAGAAGATACAGGCTTAGGTGGTTATTATGAAGTATCTGCAGATGCAACGCATCAATTGGAAAGCATCATTGCGAATGGTAATTTTGAAGAGAATACGTATTTAAGTGTATCGGATGGACAATATCTAAAATTAAACAATTGTCATATTTCCGAATAAAGTGAGGATCTTCTCGCTTTTTTCGAAATGAAATCCGCTCTTTTTGGAAGCATGGCATCTATGGTTGTATTACAATATACATATGAAACAAGAAGAAATGTGGCAGGCCATTATACATTGTGATGCGTCCTATGATGGTAAATTTTATTACGGGGTGAAAACAACAGGGATATATTGTCGTCCATCCTGCAAATCAAGAGTTCCTAAATTAGAAAACGTATGTTTCTTTACCAGTCAAAAAGAAGCGGAAGAAGCAGGCTTTCGTCCTTGTAAACGATGTCGACCGGATATCTTTTCGTATGATCCGATTGAAACGTTAGCCAGCCAAACAAAAGAAATCATTGATCAGCATTTTCAGGATCCAACCCAACTGAACCTGCATCTGAAAAATATGGGGGTCACCCGAAAACATGCGTCAGCCGTTTTTAAAAAGCAATACGATATCACGCTTTCCGATTATATCCGACAAACCCGGATGGCTTATGCTCGACAATTACTGCAAGATGGGTTGAGCATATTGGATGTTTCACTCGAAGTAGGTGATTCGAATTTATCGAGTTTCTATGATCAATTTCATCGTGAAATAGGTATGAGTCCGGCTCGGTATCGACAGATTTTTGCGAAAGATATCAGTCGGACACAAATAGAAACGCCGATTGGAAATCTACAGATCATGGCTTCAAAAGAGGCGATTTTATGTATTGAACAGTCTTCAATATCCATAGATCCGATGATTCATGCCGATGCTTCGGGAAAATGGATCGAAGCATGTTGTAAAGAGCTGAAAGAATATTTTGATAAAGAACGAACTTCCTTTGATTTACCTCTTGCGTTAGAGGGCACGGATTTTCAAAAACAAGTTTGGCAACAACTACAAACGATTCCTTATGGCCAGACACGAACGTATGGTGAAATTGCCGCCCAAATTGGGCATGCTAAAGCGAGTCGAGCTGTGGGTATGGCCAACCACAATAATCCGATATTGATTTTGGTTCCTTGTCATCGTGTCATCGGTGCCGATGGAAGTTTGACTGGCTATGCAGCCGGATTGGAAGCAAAGAAATATTTGTTGGCATTAGAAAAAATGATAAGATAGCTATATGCAAGAATTATTGATGCGATATATTCGAATAAGTTTGGTGTTATTGATGGTATGGATCGGCAGTAATGTCTATGTGATCAAAAAAGGCATGGATATAAAAACACCATTTTTTCAAGATCATAAAACTGGAATCATGATGATCGTTGGTATTTTATGGAATGGGATCTTTGTGATCTTATTTATGTCTTTGATCGTGCCAACCATCTTGGATTCTTCTTATTTACATGCGCATGCCTATCCAATGATCGTTGGAAAGATCACGCAAATGGAACATCAACAAGTAACAATACAAGGAGAAGAAGATCGAATGACCTTGGATATGAATTTGAAAAACCATAAAGTAGGAGATCCGATTCAAGTGCAGTATTTACCAAATCTTCATAAAGGAATAGAAATTGAGAGGTGAGACCATGCATCGATCGATTTTATTTGGACAATTGAGTTTGATCATCTGTTGCATCTTTTATTTGATTTGGTGGAGCTTATGTTACAAACCCGGCCTAGTCGTAGATCGTATCCATGGATTTCGTGGTGTTTTATTATTGATCACGGCCCTTTGTGGATTGGTTGGCGTTTGTCTAAGTATGCACGGAATGAGTGAATTGACGATTCGACATTCTATGTTTTCAGGTTCAAGAATCATGGGTATAGGCATCTTTGTGTATATTGTGCTTGTATTGATCACGTTTTTTGGCTTTCATCGGCCAGTGACAACCGAACTTTTCCTCATTACAGGTTGGTTGATCTTAGAAATGTGTTTGATCAATGCTCTATATGGCGCACAGATCCTATCTATTTCGCGATTTTGGAACTTATTCTTTGTTCTAATGGTAGCTTTTGTTGTGAGCATCCTTTTGTATATACTCTATTATCGTATGGAAGCTATGAAGGCTTATTATGCAGCCATGATTCCTTTAATGACAGAAGCAATCAGTATGATTATTGTTTTGATCTTGAGTTTTTAATGATCGAATGCTCTATGGCTTTGATCATTTTTTTTGCACGCTTTTTTTGGGCACGAAGAGCAGAAGAAGATAATTCTTGCTTATCAAAGCGATCATATTCTTCCGTATAGGTCACAAGACAATGGTTTTCATCGATAGGCTCTAGACGATAATGCAGAACGGATGTATCTAACGATGTCGTAAAGTGGACCAGATATTCTTGATCCGATACGAGTTTTTTGACATGGACCTTGATCATGCTTCCTTGTCGTTGAGTCGATTTTTTCTTATATCGATATCCACAAGACAGATCGGCTTCCGTCACGGTTTGGTGCGTCACATTTTGAATGTCATTGATCAACGATTGAAGCAATACGTGATAAAAATCATGTGCGCTTACTTTTAATTTCATCTGTATTTCCATAGTTTACACCCTTTCTGCCACGCCAATCACTTTTCCCATACAATAAATATCTTGACCTTCTTCGAATGGAATATCGGTATATTCTGGATTTATGGAATGGAGATGATCCTTTTGAAATTGTTTGATCCATACTTCACCATTGATGACAAAAATACCCATTTCATTTGGTTGAATGGTTTCTTGTTTGTGAACGAGAACATATTGACCATGATGAAATTTGGGTTCCATACTATTGCCATCGACCTGTAAGACATAGTCCGCTTTTTGTGCTTGTGGACCATCGATAATTTCGATGTTTTCTGCTTCATTATCGAAAATCCAATTTCCTAAGCCCGCACTTGGTCGTGCACTAAAAAAGGGGATTGTCCGTGTTGGAAGGATGGTTTTTTCTTGACGCTGACTTTCAATGGTGAGCAAAGCTAAGATGGCTTCTTGACCAATTGAATCTAAATGGCGAAATTGGTGGATCATTGTTTTTTCTTTTGAAGTGCACACAAACGCTTCGTCTATATGACAATCCAATAAGTCGGCCGAAGAAATCTCTAAGACTTTACACAGTTGTACGATCTTATCGGCATCGGGTTTATTGAGATCACGTTCCCAATTACTGATCACACCTGCCGATCGGACACCCACCTTTTTGGCAAGATCTTTTTGTTGATAGCCATGTTGTTCACGCGCTTGTTTAATTCGTTGTCCTAAACTCATGCTCATTCCTCTTATGGATACTATACTTTTTTTTAGTCTTTGAATCAAGAATAACTTGAATCAATATTTGACAAACAAGATTAAATGATATACATTGAAGTTGTTCAAGAAATACATGAATGGATTCATGACATAAATAATGTCAATTCTACTTATATACTGACAATGGAGGAGGAATTAAGATGAATATACATAAATTACATTACAATTTAAATTTATTGGTTTTGGCTTTGGGAAAAGTACTGGTATTGGGTACGGTTGAATTGGTAGCAGTTTTGGCTATTTGTGAGTATTGCTTGCGTTGATATGTTATACTGGATAAGAAGAGAGAAGAAATAGATTAAGCAAAAGGACAAGTCGTATACTTGTCCTTTTGTGCTTATTGGAGCAAGGCTTCCAGATCTTCTTTTGAAATGGTTGTATTGCTCATTTGTTCACCGGATAAAATATCATCGGCTAATGCTTGTTTCTTTTCTTGAAGATCGAGAATCTTTTCTTCAATTGTATCTTTGATGATGAGTTTATAAACGGTGACATCATTCTTTTGACCAATGCGATGGGCACGGTCAGTTGCTTGGTTTTGTGCAGCTGTATTCCACCAAGGATCATAATGAATGACGATATCAGCACCTGTCAAATTTAATCCTGTACCACCTGCTTTTAAAGAAATAAAGAAGACAGGTACCTCATTTTTATTAAAGGCATTCACGCGATCGATACGAACATTTTTCTTAGTTGATCCTGTGATTTCATAATAGGTAATTTGTTTTTCTTGGCAGTCTTTTTCTAATTTTTCCAACATGGTCGTAAATTGAGAAAAGACCAAGATCTTATGGCCACCTTCGATTGCATTTTCAATGAGATCCATACAAGCTTCTCGTTTGGCGCTGCCGCCATCATAATTTTCTAAACAAAGCGATGGATCGCAACAAACCTGACGAATGCGCGTCAACAGGGATAAGATCTTAAAGCGTTGTTTTTTGAAGTCTTCATCATTGGTTTTTTTCAATAATTGTTGTAGCTTGCTAACTTGTCCATTATAGACATGGGTTTGTTTCTTATCCATAGAAACATATTGCACTTTTTCCAGTTTATCTGGTAAATCTTTTAAGACATCTTTTTTCAGTCTTCGCAAGATAAATGGTGAAATCATTTTGCGTAGTTGTTCCAAATGCTGTTGGTCTTGTTGCTTTACGATCGGAATTTCCATATTTTTGCGGAAATAATCATAACTATACAAGAAGCCAGGCATCAAATAATCAAAGATGCTCCATAATTCTTGCAGTTGATTTTCGATTGGTGTTCCCGTTAAAGCTAAACGACATTGACTGTTGATCAATTTTACCGATTTGGCTGCAGCTGTGGTGTGATTTTTAGTATATTGTGCTTCATCGATGATTTCATAATGGAAATGAACATCTTCGTATTCGGCAATATCCCGTTTTAATAAATCATAAGACGTCACTAAGACATCATAGTTTTGATAGTTGCCAATGATTTCTTTTCTTTCTTTTTTCGTACCACTTACCAATGCGGTTTGAAGTTGTGGGGCAAAACGCTCGATTTCGGCTTTCCAGTTATAAACAAGCGATGCCGGACAAATCACTAACGAAGGCGAAGGTTGTTCTTCTTTATGAGAAGCTAAGACGGTGATTACCTGCAAAGTTTTGCCAAGCCCCATTTCATCGGCCAAGATACCACCAAAATGATAGGCTTCCAACGTTTTGATCCATTGATATCCTTCTTCTTGATAAGGGCGCAGTTGGGCATGCAATTCTTTTGGCAACGCAAACTCTTCATTCTTAAATTTTTTGATCGTATTTTTAAAGCTCGCATCCTTACGTTGACGTAGATCATTTTTTTCTGCCAGCATGCGATCCAGATAAAAAGCTCGATACATAGGAATGTTCATTTTGCCAGAAACCAATTGTTTTGGGCTCATATGCAACGATTCCATCATTTGTTCTAGAGATTGTAAGCTTTGCGCATCCATTTGAACAAATTTACCAGAAGACAGACGATGATAGGTCTTTTTTTCTTTATAATGTGACAAGATCTCAATGAGATCTTCTTGACTTAGATCATCACTCGTGATTTGAATATCCATTAAGTCACTGTCTACCGATACGCCAACTGTGATCTTTGGTTTGGTGATGATTTGGAGGCGTTCAAACCGTGAGGTGGCTTCAACCGTTCCATATTGTAAGAGCATATCAATGCCTTCGGTTAGAAATTTGTAGATATGATCGTCATCTTTGATACAAACCATTTGTTTATTTTGATATTGAAAATCAAAGTCTTGCAGAATTTGAAAGATTTCGGTTTCCCGTTCGATATAGCGATGTTCTCGACGAGATGGATCGTAGTAATAACCTTTTGTATCTAGTGTGATTTCATCGGTCATACGATAGTGTTTTTCATCATAGATGGCATCAATGGTACAGATCATATGATCATCATCGGCATCCAGATAAAACGTAAAGTCTGGTTCTGGTGGTAAGATGGCCTCAATCGTTTCTGGTTCAATGATTTCGACATGCGACGTTTCTTGGATCTTTGGCAATTGATCATAGTAAAAATGAGCTAGATGCTTGTTGCCAATTTGGAAAGTGATGTCATCATTTTCATCATGAGGTATATGGATAAATGAGTTAGCTTGTTCCAAAGGAATGCGATAAAGAGTATTTTCTTTGAAATAATAGCCATAGCGGATGCCTTTAATAATTGTTGGTACATGGCCTGTGACTTGTACGCCTTGCGTAGATTGATTTTGCATCAAGGGTTTAATCGTAAAAGAAATATCCAATTGGGTTGTTTTGGTTTGGATGTGTTTCTTTTCATATTCCACGGGAATGGTTTGCGCAATATCATAAAAAGCGTCAATTGTCTGGCCGGAAAGGTCAATTTCGGCACCAATATGCAGTGGTTCATATCCATACCGAACGGGTGTGTTTTCTCGTTCAACAACTTTGGCTTCAATCAATTCCAGTAAGGGAATGTATTCGGGATCAAAGCTTTCTTTATCCAACTGAAATTGCGTTTTTTTACTAATTACATACGGCGTTTGGGTATGTAAGTTATGGACAAAGCTAGAAAAAGATCGAATTTTATATAAGCGTTGATTTCCTAGCCAAACGGAAAAGGATAGGGAATCGATGTCAACATTTAAATGAGGCACTAATTTTACATGATGATCTATATTGGTGGTTTTTGTCGTATTAAATGTTTCTAAAAACACAAAGCCATTGCGATCGGTCCGATCACCGGGATTGTTTTGTAAGATATATTGGATCGTTAAATATAAAAGGGCGGCTTCGTGCTCACAAATGGGCCGGGTATGGTTATAGAACGTGTCATAATTGTTGTGGCAATCAAAACTACGACAATTTAGGCGTTTTACTTCATTATGTCGTAATTCGAGATAGGCACTCATGTGATTCTTATAGTAGCTTTGTACTACCAAATATTGAGTTTGATCTTCATGGGACCATTCACTGATGGCGAGTCGGGGTTCATCAATGGTCATCGAATGATCATTGGCCAATTGTACCCCTTTTTGCCATGTAGCATAACGAATCGGAAGGGAATTTAATATTTGTCCCATATTAAAAAAATAGTCTTTTTTGGAAAAGGCTTCTTTAATTTGAGGCAAGATCTGTACTTGGAATTTTTCTAATTCCTTTTCGGTGGACTGGGTCCGTAATTGATCTTCATAGGCAAAAAGTACAGCGGCTTCGTGTTTACAATAATTGTGGTCTTCCGCAAAGGGACAGCTACAGTCCATATGCAGAAAAGATTGTTCGTCTTCATTGAATTGAATGGTCACAAAATACGTATTATAGCCATCGACTTTGGCACGCAATGTATGACCTTCTTTTTTTAAGTCATAGACTTGACCAGAGTAAAAATAGGATTTACCACGATTTAAGATTCGAGTGGGGAATAAGTGTTTCCATTTCATTTGCATCACCATTTCAATTATATCAATTTCTGTAGTATAATAGAAAAGCTTTAAAATGTTATAACATTTAAAGGAGAGCCTATGAAAACAAATCATATACAATCGTTATCTTTGGATGAATTAGAAAAATTAGCTGCTTCCATTCGTGCTTTCTTGATTCAATCTATTTCGCAAACGGGTGGTCATTTATCCAGCAATTTAGGTGTGGTGGAATTGACCATTGCTCTGCATTATGTGTTTCATTCGCCCCAAGATCAGATGATCTTTGATGTGGGGCATCAATCGTATACACATAAGATCTTGACAGGACGAATGGATCAATTTTCAACATTGCGACAAAAAGATGGATTGTCCGGTTTTCAAAAACGAAAAGAAAGTATCCATGATCCTTGGGAAGCGGGTCATTCTTCAACGTCTTTATCGGCTGCTTTGGGTCTGGCCATTGCTCGAGATATGCAACACAAAGATCATCAGGTCATTGCCATCATTGGTGATGGAGCCTTAAGTGGTGGGATGGCTTTTGAAGCTTTGCAGGATATTGGTTCGAAACAAAGGAAGATGATCATTGTTTGTAACGATAATCGCATGTCCATTTCGGAAAACAATGCCGGCTTTGAAAAGGGATTCTTGGATCGTTCTTTATTTGCGTCGTGTGGTTTGGATTATGTGGGACCTTTAAATGGGCATGATTTGAAGGCATTGATCCAAACGTTTGAATCCATCAAGGATCATCAAGGGCCCATCGTTGTTCATGTATTGACTCAAAAAGGCAAGGGGTATCCATTGGCCGAAATTGATATGGAAGGAAATTGGCATGGTGTGGGTCCGTTTGATGTGGCAAGTGGAAAAATGAAGAAGAAGAGTGGGTATTCTTGGTCTGCATTAATGGCGGATGCTTTGATGGAACTGGCCCAAAAGAATGAAAAGATCGTCGCTATTACGCCGGCCATGGCCCAAGGTTCTAAATTGTATGGTTTTCAAAAAGCGTTTCCAGATCGTTTTTTTGATTGTGGGATTGCTGAGCAGCATGCCATCACGATGGCCAGTGCCATGGCCCAAGGTGGTATACGCCCTTTTGTGAGCGTATATTCTTCTTTTCTTCAACGAGCTTTTGATTCTTTGTTGCATGATGCTTCACGAATGGATCTTCCCATTGTGATTGGTTTGGATCGCGCCGGTTTAGTGGGAGCCGATGGCGAAACCCATCAGGGTGTTTTTGATATCCGGATGATGGAAATGATGCCACATATGGTTTTAAGTCAGCCAAAAGATGGCAAAGAAGCTCGTGATCTTTTGTATACGGCGTTTAGTCAAAACCATCCCTTTGCGATTCGATATCCTCGAGGTAGTGTAGAAAAAACGGATACGGCTTTTGAGCGTATTCCCATTGGTTCTTGGACCAAAGAAATCGTGGGTTCGCATCCGGTTTGTATCGTGATCACGTATGGTTCCAAAGTGGATGTATTGATTCAAAAAGCGAAGGAAGAAAATTTATCTTTGGTTGTCGTCAATGCGCGTTTCTTTAAGCCTGTGGATCAAAACATGTTAACCGAATTGAATCGGATGGATCTTCCGATTCTTGTATGGGAAACGGATCAAATGGGAAGTTTATCGGATTCGGTTCGCCGAACGATTTGGAAACCAATCACGGTATTTGGGATTGGTGATCATTTTGTCGAACAAGGAGATATTCCATCTTTGGAAAAAGCCGAACAAATTGATGTGGATGCAGTCATTAAAGTTGTGAAACAGAAAAACTTTCGTATACTTTAGATAGATGGAGGTTCAATCATGAAAAAAGATTTAGGCGTACAACAGGCGGTTTTTCCCATGCCGGTATTGATGATTGCTGCTTACGATGAAAATGGCAAGGTCAATGTCATGAATGTAGCATGGGGACAAATTGCATCAAGTGATACGATTGCTTTGTTTATTAGCGAGGGGCATAAGACAACAAAAAATATTCGTAAAACCAAGGCATTTACCGTATCGATTGCGGATGTCGATCATATGGATGTGGCAGATTATTTTGGCATGGCTAGTGGCAACACGGTAGAGGATAAGTTTGAGAGAACAAAATATCATGTAGTTAAAAGTACCCATGTCAATGCGCCAATTATTGAAGAATTTCCGGTTTGCATGGAATGTGAATTAGAAGATATCGTAGAGGGCAGCATTCATGCCGTAGTGGGTAAAATCATCAATGTATGTGCTGATGAATCGGTATTGGATGAAAAGGGACAAGTGGATGTTGATAAGCTTCATGCATTGGTGTTTGATAATTTCCAAAGAGGCTACTATGAAGTTGGAAAAAAAGTGGGTCAAGCCTGGGATGCTGGCAAGAAATGGTTGTAAAAATAGGATAGAATAGACATGAATCCAAATGATTTGTGTTTTTATATTTAGGGAGGGTGTTTATGTTTCGAAAAATGCGTCGTTTCAAACAAGAAATTTCTCAAGAAAAATGTATTCGCATCTTAAGAGAACAACCTCGTGGGGTTTTATCGATCATGGGGGAAGATGGATATCCATATGGATTGCCATTGGATCATTGGTATGATGAAAAAACGGGAACGATTTGTTTCCACGGTGCCAAAGAGGGGCACAAGATCGATGCCTTAAGAAAGAATAATAAAGTATCGTATTGTGTATATGATCAAGGGTATCGCAATGCAGGGGAATGGGCTTTGAATATTCAGAGTGTCATTGTATTTGGAACCATTCATGAAGTGAAAGATCATGATCGTGCCTTGGAAATTTGTCGGCAATTGTGTTTAAAATTTACGGATGATCAAGACTATATTGAAAAGGAAATCAAAAATGCTGGTTCGCGCGTCTTATGTTGGGAGATTCAAATCGATCATATGACAGGAAAGTTAGTCAACGAATCTTAGTTGATATCTATGTTGAGTTTAACGAAGTATGTCGAGTGGATGGCATTTGTTTCCTTTGATGAACATGTCTTTGATGTGATGGATAGTATTGTTCTGGCTCAATTTGCGTATTTGGATATGAAGGATATCTGGCAACAAGCGCCCATGAAGATTCGTGATCTAATCGAGAAACAATCTTCGTATTCGATGCAGATGGTACCCGATGGACAAGATCATGATGACTTTATAAAAATGGTTGCCCGATCGGATCGGTATGGCCAGTTGTTGGTCAAAAACAATGTGGATACGTTTGATGAGAAGGAACATATTCAATTTGGAGCAATGACCTTACAAATCAATGAGGATCATGATTTGATCCTTTTTAAAGGAACGGATGATTCCATTGTCGGCTGGCGAGAAGATTTTATGATGTCTTTTACCAAGACATTTAGCCAAACGGCATCTTTAGCTTATTTGGAAAGTGAGATTCAACCGCATAAACGGTATTATGTGGCAGGTCATTCCAAAGGAGGGCATCTTGCCATCTATAGCACATCGCAATTGATCGAAGAAAATTTAGCACACATTCAGGCTGTCTATGATTTGGATGGGCCGGGACTTTGTAAGGACGTGATGGATCCAGAATTGACTGCACGTATCGATACGATCACCATGCGGGTGATTCCCCAATATTGTATCGTGGGAAATATTTTTGAACCGCATTTTTCCAATGTCCATATTGTCAAAAGCAATGCACAGGGTACGATGCAGCATAGTTTATCCAGTTGGCAAGTGGATCATAAGGGGTTGATTGAAGCCAAAGAGGAAGATCCACAAAGTGTATGGATTTCAACATCGATCAATGAATGGATGAAAAATGTCAATCAAGCCGATCGCAAGACATTTGTCGATCAGATGTTTGATGCTTTTTCCATCAATGGTGATGTGAATTTTGAAGAAGTGAAAAAAGGAAATTTAATGGATTTTCACAATTTATTGATGGCTTTTTTAAGAACAGATCCTGTGACAAAGAAGACAGCGGTCGAATTACCAGTGACTGCGATTGCGAATTCAGGTCCTATTGTCAAGCAGCGACTCTGGGAACGAATCAAAGAACGAATGAAGAAATGAGGTCTGGATGACTTCATTTTTTTATTGACTTAAACCATACTTTAAGTTTTATGATACAAACAAGGAGGAATCATGGCCAAGACATATAGTATTTCAGAGGTAGCCTCAATGATGGGAGTAGCCCCTTCTACCCTTCGATATTATGAAAAAGAAGGATTATTGCCCAATGTGAAACGGGTCAATGGAAAGCGTGTTTTTGAAGAAAAAGATTTTGGTTGGTTGCGGGTATTAAATTGTTTGAAAAATACAGGCATGCCTATTCGTCGTATCAAGGAATATGCGCGATTGAGCCAAATGGGGGATGAATCATTGAGTGCCCGATATGAATTGATCAAGGCACAACGAGAATATGTGCAAGATCAAATTGATCGATTGAATTATTACATGAAAGAGTTGGATTATAAGGATTGGTATTATCGAACGGCCATCGAATTGGGGTCGGAAAAGGCTGTGCAAAATAAAAGCAAGGCCAAAGAAATGAATCTGGATACGATTCCAGAAAAGGAGGACTTTAAATGAAAACGTTAGTCGCTTATTTTAGTGCAACTGGCACAACCAAACAGAAAGCAGAGCACTTGGCACAAGAAAAAGGGGCTGATCTCTATGAGATCGAGCCAAAAGTAAAATATACGAAGGAAGATCTGGATTGGATGAATGCGAAAGCCCGTTCAAGCCAAGAGGGAAAAGATGAACAGATTCGTCCTGAATTAAAAGAAGAAAAG
Source organism: Absicoccus intestinalis (assembly GCF_033971885.1). Classification (NCBI taxonomy): domain Bacteria; kingdom Bacillati; phylum Bacillota; class Erysipelotrichia; order Erysipelotrichales; family Erysipelotrichaceae; genus Absicoccus; species Absicoccus intestinalis. Next base: position 28,533 of record NZ_JALBUS010000011.1, read on the forward strand.
GTAGATTTAGATGAATATGATGAAATTTATCTAGGTTTCCCAATTTGGTGGTATCGTGCACCGAATCTTATTTATAGCTTTATTGACCATAATGATTTAGAAGGAAAAACGATCCATTTGTTCATGACTAGTGGCGGTTCTTCCATCAAAAAAGCACAAGAACGACTTAAAAAAGCATATCCAAACTTAAATATTGATTAAAGTCCAATTATTTACCCATATAAAATGTATACTATAACTGTGATAAGGGAAAGGGATAGTTTACAAGTTGAGGCATTACTTGTATGGTGGGTGTAGCCGGCATTTTTATGCCGGCTATTTTTATATAACATTAAATTTGGGTGAATGAGCATATACAAAATAATTGAAAAAATAGGAGTTTTGTGTAGAATTGGTCGTATTTTCAGTGAATCAAATAATTTAGGTATTCAAAAAATTGATTATTTTCAAAGAGTCTAATAAATAAGACAGATAATATGCTAAAATGTGTTTAATAAGAAGATTATCAAAATAATTACAACCTAATGAAAAATTCCGAATTGTTTTGATTGTCTGAGTGACTTATAAAAAAGTAACAATAATCTTTAGATTACCCATATTCTATAAGGCAAATAATTTAAATAAAAAGAATAATCTAAAGATTGAATTAAAAGAGAGAGAAACTAATATGAAAATAGCAGAGGATGATTTTTTAACTAATTCAAATCTTTATGCACGTGCTAGCAAAGTAAATGATGATTCAAACCAAGTGATTGTCCAATCGTTGGAAGATCATCTTCAGAATGTAGCGACATTAGCTCAAAAAATGTGTGATGTTCCTGAACTGAGAGAGACTATTTATCAGATTGGATCAATGCATGATCTAGGCAAACAAACAAAAGAATGGCAAAAATATCTACGGTCAAGCTTTTCAAATGATTGGCATGGAACAAAAGTTGATCATTCTACACTAGGAGGTTTAACAATCAATCAGAATTTATCTGAATATAAAGAATCACTAGATCGTGAAATTATGGAATTGACCATTTTTTCTCATCATAGGATGAAAGATGCTTTATCAGAAATGGGAGAATCTATTTTTGAAAAAAGAATCAACGAAAAAAATAATAAAAAGTATGCAGATTATCTGATGGGTGATAAAAATCAATTTCATTCAACCAAGTTGTATGACTATTTATTTAAGAGAGTAAGCAAAAACAAACGTGAGAATGCCTATTATGCAGGAGCTTTATATAGATATTTGTTATCACTGCTGGTTGATGCAGACTGGACCGATGCAAGTTATGCTTCAGAGTTTGGAACTCAAGAAGAATTGGAATATAAGCACTTTAATTTTGAGTCCTATTGGTCGGATAGAATTGAACAATTTGAACAATATATCAGTTTGTTTGAGCCTAGAAATGAATTAGATGAGTTGCGTTCACGAATATCTCTACAATGCAAAGAATTTTCTAATACTTCAAATAAGATGATACGTCTTCAATCCTTTACAGGTAGCGGGAAGACATTGAGTGCTTTGCGTTTTGCTTTATATAAAGCAAGAAACGAAAAAAAGAGACATATTTTTTTGATTGCTCCATATCAATCCATCTTGGATCAAACATATAAAATTTATTGTGATATTTTTGGTGAAGATGAAGTGTTGCTACATCACAGCCGAGTTACATTTGAATCAGAAGAACTCGATAAAAAGTATGAGTACTTAATTGAAAATTATCAAAATTCACCTATCGTTCTAACGACAATGGTGCAATTGCTAAATTCTATATTTCGATCCAGCTTGAGTGATGTGCGAAGATTCCATGCTTTGGCAAATTCTGTGTTGATATTTGATGAGGTTCAATCCATTCCTCCAAATCTCATGGGATTATTTAACTGGGCCATGAATTTTTGTACAAATTTTTTAAATACAACAGTTGTCTTGTGTTCAGCTACGCATCCTAAATTTGATAAAATGGATGGTTTTCTTTTAGATCATAAAGCTGGATGGGATATGGTTCCTCAGACAAATCAATTCATCTACAACAAGCAACGATATCGTATCGTTTGGGATTGTTGGAATCAGAGATTAGTTTCTTTCAGCATAGAAGAAACAGCCAATTTGATTGATAAAAGATTAAAAGCATACGATTTAAAAAATATGTTGATTGTATTAAATACCAAAAAGACTGCCAGGAATTTATACGAAACACTTAAAGAGAAAAATCTTAGCTATTCAATGTACTATTTGTCAACCGATTTATATCCGGCACATCGTGGAAAAATCATCCAGGAATTGAAAGAGAAGTTGCAAACAAATGAGCGAATCATTTGTGTCAGTACACAATTAATTGAAGCAGGGGTTGATTTAAGTTTTGTTTCAGTTATGCGATCATTGGCTGGTATGGACAGTATTTTGCAGATTGCAGGAAGATGCAATCGTAATGACGAAATTGATTGTGGTTTAGTGCAAGTAGTGAAAATTTCAGACAAGGAAGAAAATGTTTCCAACTTAAAATATATCAAAGAACAGCAGGATATCATGGTGGGTGTTTTATCAGAATATGAAAGCAATCTATACGACTCGTCAAAATTATTGGATGATTACTATAAACAGTACAATTGGAAATTTAAGGATGAATTGAAGTGTCCAAATGGTAATGATTCATATAAATCGTTGACTGAATTATTATCAACGAATCGTAGAGCAGTCAGTAATATAAAAACAAAAAACATGCATATAATGAATCAAGCTTTTAAACAAGCGGGAAATATTTTTCAAGTGATTGATGATAAAAATGCAATTCCGTTAGTTGTTGAATGTTATGATAGTGTGGATTTGATCAATCAATATTGCGACACCTACTCATATAGAGAGAAGAAAAAAATTATTAGAAAATTGCAAAACTTTCTTGTAACGGTAAGTGAATATACGTTTAATAAATTGGACGAAAAAAGTCTTATTTATTCATTAGACAAAGAAAATGATAATGGAATCTGGGTATTAACAAAAAAAGGTTATGACGAAAACCTAGGTGTAAGTATCTTGAATGAATTACCGTTCATTTGTTTATGATCTTAATTGATGAGAAGGAGGTAATGTATGTATAGGAATACAGTTGAGTTCTTGGTTACGGGAGAATATGCGTTATTTTCTGAACCAATCACAAGGGTATCAGGAGAAAAAACAACATTACATATTCCAACATATGAGGCATTAAAAGGCATAATTAGCAGTGTATATTGGAAACCAACGTTTATTTGGTACATTGACGAAGTTAGAATTATGAACCCAATTCAAACTCAAACCAAGGGAATAAAAACATTGAAAAATGGGAAAAAATACGATTTATCCTATTATACGTATCTAACACAGGTTGCATATCAAGTTAGGGCACACTTTGAATGGAATTTAAATCGTGAAGAGTTGGTACAGGATCGTAATGAAAATAAACATCACAATATTGCCAAACGAATGATAGAGCGTGGTGGTAGAAGAGATATTTTCCTTGGAACAAGAGAATGTCAAGGATATGTAGAGCCATGTGTTTTTGGAGAAGGTCATGGTTTCTATGATGAGATGCCGGGTGAAATATCCTATGGTCTACAGTACCACGGGATTACCTATGCAGATGAAGCAATATTGGATGAGGATAAAGGATATATGACAGTACGATTTTGGAATCCGGTTATGAAGAAAGGAGTTGTCAAATTTATTCGGCCTGAACAATGTCAAATTAAACGTCATATTCATAAGATGGGTATAAAACCTTTTGGAATTCAACATTCAAATTTTGAAAGTGTTGATGCATTAGCAAAGGAGGTGAATTCTATTGAACTGGGCGCAAGAAATGATTCGAATATATGATACTTTTCACTCGTCTGAGGATGAAATGAATCCGATTTTTCATGAAAAATTCAAAGCAGGAATAGAGATAACAATAAATGCTGAAGGAATAATGTTAAATGCAAGAAATATTGAAAACGAGAATCAAGAAACTTTAATACCTGTTACTGAAAAATCAGCCATGAGAACTAGTGGGATTGAACCTCATCCATTATGTGATCAGTTGCAATACATTGCAGATGATTATTCCAATCAATATTTTCATAATAAAAATAATGAAAAGGTTTCCTTTAAAGATAATTCCAATCGATATAAAGCATACTTAGATGGACTGAATGAATGGGCAGAATCACAATATTCTCATCCAAAAGTAGTGGCTATATTAAAGTTTATAAAAAAAGGCAACGTTTTTTTTCAGTTAAAAAAAATTAAAGTTTTGGATGAAGATGTAGAAGAATCTAAAGTAAAGGGGATTTTGGTTAGATTTATTATTCAAGGTTGTGGCAAAATTGAAGAGTGTTGGAAGGATCCAGACTTGATTGATTGTTACATCAATTATTATGAATCAAAGTTAAAAGGATCAGATATTTCATATTTAACAGGTAATAATGAAACAAAAACAGATAATTTTCCAAAAAGTATTCGTTATCCTGGAGATGGCGCAAAATTATTGTCTGTAAATAGCACTGATACAAACGATTTTACTTTTCGAGGGAGATTTAAAACTACAAATGAAATACTATCTATTGGATCTATCGATTCACAAAAAATGCATAACGCTTTAAAATGGCTTATTAATCAAAGAGGTATTCGTAATAATGATTATGTAACAGTAGTATGGGAAACTGATTTTAAAACAATACCATTACCCAATCAGGGTACTGATGATTTATTTTCTAATTTTTTCCAGATGGATCAACCAATTATTAGTAATGTTGACAGCAAAGCAATTATTCAAAATTTATTTACAAAAGAATATAAAGAAAAAATTAATCCAACATCTACAGTTTATTTATTATCTTTTGATTCAGCTACAAAAGGGAGACTTTCATTGGTGCAACAAGCTACGTTACAATCTTCTCAATATTTAGCAAATTTGGAGGATTGGCATGTAGGTGCAGAATGGAAACATAAAAGAAGTAAAAAAAATTTAAAAACATATACATATATTGGGGTACCTAACGTAAATCAAATTGTTTATTCAATCTATGGTCACGAAAGTGATACAGGTATGGATATTAAAGGAAGCGAAACTTATGTTAACAGGCAAGTTCAAAGGCTGTTTACATGTATTGTTTTAAAGAGGCCGATTCCTAAAGATTTTGTAAAAAAAGCAGTTTTGAGGGCATCCATGCCCGAAGCCTTTAAGAATCAAATAAATTGGGAAAAAGTTTTATCTATTGCATGTTCTTTAGTGAAAAAAGAACACTTTGAAAAGAAGGAGGAATTTACCTTGGCATTGGAAACAGGAGAACTAGGAAAAAGAAGAGATTATCTATATGGAAGGTTATTGGCAATAGCTGATGTGATTGAAAAGAGTAGATTAAGAAATCAAAATGTTGATCGTCCTACGAACGCAATGCGATATATGAATATGTTTTCTAAACATCCGTATAGAACTTGGACTATTATCCATGAGAATATATTGCCATATTTAAACGGTTACAACGAAGCAATTCGTACGTATTATTTAAATCTGATTCAATCTGTAATGATTGATTTTAAAGAAGGAGATTTTGAAAATGATAAACCATTAAATGGACTTTATCTATTAGGTTATTATTGTCAGCATGATGATATTTATTCAAAATGGCAAGAAAAAAAACAACATGAAATAAATAATACAGAAAGAGAGAGTGAATAATATGACAGATTTAAAAGGAAAAATTGATTTTGTTTTACTTATTTCAGTAAAGAATGCAAATCCAAATGGCGATCCATTAAATGGTAATAGGCCTCGAGAAACGTATGAAGGAAAGGGTGAAATATCTGATGTTTGTATCAAGAGAAAGATAAGAAATCGCTTCCAAGATATGGGAAAGAAAGTTTACGTTCAATCGAGTGATCGTTGTGATGATGGTTGTAATAGTTTAGCTGCTAGAGTTTCTAAGAATGTAGAATTGCAGCAAGAAGTAAAAAAAGGTAAGAACGCAGATCCTCAAAGATTTGCTGAAATCGCATGTAAAGAATGGATAGATGTGCGTGCATTTGGACAGGTTTTTGCATTTAAAGGAATAGAAGTATCTGTAGGAGTTCGCGGACCAGTTACTATTCATCAGGCCATTAGTGTCGATCCAGTTGATATCGTTAGTATGCAAATCACAAAAAGTGTAAATAGTGAAGATAAAAAGGGTAAAGCGTCTGATACTATGGGTACAAAACATTTTATTGATTTTGGACTATATATCGTAAAGGGTAGTATAAATCATCAGTTAGCTGAAAAAACAGGTTTTTCGCAAGAAGATGCAGAATCTTTGAAATTAGCGTTAAGTACTTTATTTGAAAATGATGAATCATCAGCACGACCAGCAGGAAGTATGGAAGTTTGTGAATTGGTATGGTGGCAGCATGAAAATAAAACGCCAAAGGTTTCAACTGCTAAAGTACATCGTAGCGTACAAGTAAAAAGAAGAGAAGGAGTAGAGATTCCTCATTCATTTGGTGATTATGAAATAAAAATTAATAAAATTCCTGATTGTGTGGAACCGGAGGAAATTATCCTTGTATAGTGAGGACAATTTTCTCCAATTATCAGGAATTCAACATTTTTCATATTGCCGCAGACAATGGGCGTTGGCTTATTTAGACATGCAATGGGAAGAAAATGAAAGAACTTTCGAAGGACATGTTCTTCATGAAAATGCACATAATCCTTTTATGAAAGAGACAAGAGGAAATTATTTTCTTTCCCGTGCGATGCCTATACACTCGTATTCACTGGGATTGAGTGGAGAATGTGATGTAGTGATCTTTAAAGAAAATGATAAAGGTATTAATATTTCTGGCAAAAAAGAGAAATACTTACCCATTCCCGTAGAATATAAAAAAGGAAAGCCCAAAAATACAGATGAGGATATTGTGCAGCTTGTTGCACAGGCAATGTGTTTAGAAGAAATGATGTACTGTTCGATTTCATATGGATATTTATATTATGGAGAAACTAAACATAGAGAAAAAATCAATATTTCATCTGAGTTGCGTGAAAAAGTAAAAAAATATAGTCAAGAGATGCATGAGTATGCTGAAAAAGACTATATTCCAAGAGTGAAGCGTAATAAAGGATGTAATGCCTGTTCTTTAGAAAATATTTGTTTTCCTGAAACTTATCATAAAGAGACTGTAGCATCTTATATAAAGAAATATTCTGAGGATATTAATGATGCGTAAATTACAAAATACACTTTATGTTAACTCAGATTGCTACTTGCAATTAGATGGTGAAAATGTAGTAGCGAAAGAAGATGGAAAAGTTGTTGGTAGAGTGCCCTTACATAATCTAGAATCAATTGTTACAACTGGTTACACGGGAGCTAGCCCCGCACTGATGCGAGCATGTGCTGATAAAAATATCGATCTTTGTTTTTTATCTAGAAATGGTAAATTTTTAGCACGTATAGTTGGACCTGTTAAAGGCAACGTGATTTTGAGAAAAAATCAATACCAGAAATTTAGTGATGATTCGTTTTCTTTGTGTATTGCTAAAAATATGATTCGAGGAAAGATTTATAATTCAAAATGGATATTGGAACGATATACAAGAGATTCTCCATTAAGAGTTAATGTTGAATTATTAAAAGAAAAATCAAAGTTACTTTCTGAAGATTATATAAAAATTGATTCAGTTGATACAGCAAGTCAATTACTTGGTATTGAAGGAAGTGCAGCACAAAATTATTTTTCTGTTTATGATAATTTGATTTTGAATCAAAAGGATGTCTTTACCTTTAATGAAAGAAATAGAAGACCACCTATAGATCCGACGAATGCTCTTTTATCATTTTGTTATTCTTTATTAACTAGTATGTGTACATCATCTTTAGAATGTACTGGCTTGGATCCATATTTTGGAGTTTATCATGTGGAAAGGCCTGGTAGACCGTCTTTGGCATTAGATTTAATGGAAGAACTCAGACCTGTAATGGTTGACCGATTTGTTTTGAATTTAATCAATACACGAAGAATAACAAAAAAGGATTTTATTCAAAAGGAAAATGGAGCTGTATTATTAACAGATGAGGGGCGAAAGAAACTTTTTATTTCTTGGCAAAAAAGGAAACAGGAAGAAATAGAACATCCATATATAAAAAAGAAAATTTCATGGGGATTGGTACCGTTTGTTCAGGCAAAATTACTTTCTAGTTATATTCGTGGGGATTTGGACGGATATCCGCCGTTTTTTTGGAAGTGATGACTAATGATGGTCTTGGTTACATATGATGTACAAACTCAAGATAATGATGGTAAGAAAAGATTACGTAAGGTAGCTAAGAACTGCATGAATTATGGAGTAAGAGTTCAAAATTCTGTTTTTGAATGCAATGTAGATAATTATCATTATCAAAAATTAAAAGCTGATTTGTTAGAAGTTATAGATGAGGAGGAAGATAGTTTAAGATTTTATATAATTGGAAATAAATACAAAAATAAAATAGAGCATTATGGTAAATCAAACGGATTTGATGTTGAAGAACCATTAGTTTTCTAGTGAGTGCGAACGGTAAGAACACATAAAAATATAATACCTTCGCACCACATATATTGTATCAAAATATAGACCTTTTTGAGATTTGGTCAAATAGGAGACATGCATTGTCCCTATTTGGGTGTAGATCTCATGTAAAAGTGGGAAAATAGATAAAAATTTAATCACTTTTGCTGTCGCACCCTTACATGGGTGCGTGGATTGAAACGTGACCTTGCAGAATGGTAGCAACGCAGAAATCAAGTCGCACCCTTACATGGGTGCGTGGATTGAAACGAAAGAAGTCACTGGAGAACTTGATGCTTCCAAGCGTCGCACCCTTACATGGGTGCGTGGATTGAAACGATACAGGCATTCCCAAATCGTCAATCGATAAAGTCGCACCCTTACATGGGTGCGTGGATTGAAACATATATTTTGATTCAGAAAAAGAAGCGTTAAAAGCTCGTCGCACCCTTACATGGGTGCGTGGATTGAAACACGTCCTAGCGTGCGTAAATGCTATGAGCGAAACGTCGCACCCTTACATGGGTGCGTGGATTGAAACATTACAGATAATGCCTCTGATAAAGCCTCTGTGTCGCACCCTTACATGGGTGCGTGGATTGAAACACTGTGAAGTAGCACTGAGCGATTCCACAGCTGGTCGCACCCTTACATGGGTGCGTGGATTGAAACAAAGTAATCCAAGAAATACAAATCGTGTAAACGTCGCACCCTTACATGGGTGCGTGGATTGAAACACAATTCTGCCATTCTTAGCCGTGTATTTCTCGGAGTCGCACCCTTACATGGGTGCGTGGATTGAAACGCCGCCGTGATATCGGATGCTGCCTTGTCTGCGTCGCACCCTTACATGGGTGCGTGGATTGAAACAATTTAGAGGTCACAAAATGCAGCGATGGCGAAAGTCGCACCCTTACATGGGTGCGTGGATTGAAACAGAAAATTATGAAATGGAAGATATAGTTGATGTTGCACCTTACATGAGTGCGATGGTTGATATTTACTAAAATTCAATGATACAAAATTTTCTGAAGTTACATCGAGTACATGTTGAAAATGTATAATTGAGATTATTGTCGAACTAAATGGATCATTGCTTGTTTACATATTGATTTGTAGACTATAAAGAAATGATAATTTATATATTTATTTGTTAAGTAAAATGTATAATTGGAGGTACAAAGAGTAAAGGTGAGGAATAATTGTGTACTATACTAAGGATAATGTTCGATCTGAGAAGGGAAGATTGAAACGACAAATCAAATTAATAAGTAAAGATAAGGAGATTCTTGATAATTTATTATCTAATCGGGAAATAATCACTTCTAAAATTAAGGATCACTATTATCAGTATGTAAGTGGCTTAGTTAATCAAGCATTAGAAGATGTTAATTCTAACAATTTGATTGAAGTGGATAAAATAAGACCGAAGATTTCGTTTAATGAGAATAGTTACGATAATAATACTTTAATGAATTTATATCAATTGAAACGATATGACTCATTACAAGATGAAATTGATAAATTGAAAGAACAAAACAATGATATCTATAACGAAAAATTTAATGCTGATCCAATTTTTAACATATTTTGGATGTTTATGGGAAAGGAAAAGAAGGCAAAAGCCATAGATGCAGCAAATATAATAGATCAATTTGTCGAATCAAATTTTGAAAATGATGTTCTATCTGTAAAAAATCAAATTATGACTTTACCAGATTTTAATACCGTACTTCATGACTTTAAACAAGACAAATCATATTATCTAGGGAAGTTACAAAAATTATCCTATGCTGATTTATATACGGATAATGATCCAGTTCAACCTAATTTCTTGAAAGTGAATGAGACAACAAAAATGCTTTCTGAATTGGAAAATAAGATGAACAAAGCTATTCAATCTTCGCGTAGTTTTGAGGACGATGTAAAAAATAAAGCATATTTATTACAAAATGACGAAGTTATGGAATTACTATCGACAATTAGCGTAGATGAATTGAAAAAATATAAAAAAGGTTTTCGTATAAATTCACTAAAAGAAAATGGGATACGTACTATCAAAGACGTATTAAATGCTGATATTTTTGGATTAAAGCAGATATATGGCATTAGTCAGAATATGGCTAATGATATGGATAATATAGCCAAAAAGATTAAACAAGATACAAGACATAATATTCGGCTAAAACTTAATATAGATAATGAAACAAAAAGAAGTACTCAGTTATTACATGCGGTTTACTGTTATGATCAATATAAAAAAGCGATAGAGCAAGCTCATGAACTAAAAAACGAATATAATGGGAAAATAAGAAAAGCTCATGAGTATTGTTTGAAAAATGCGAATGCATTGACCTGGATAACTTCGGATAAACAAAAGAAAGAAAATATATTTAACTATAGTGACATGCTTCTAAATGATCAAACAGATAGTTATATCAAACGAGCAAGTCAATTCTTTAATAAAAAAATATTTGTAAACAAAAACTATGTTACGAATAAAATGATTTGGAAGTATTTTGAAGAGAATTCTGCGCATGTATTCGCTATTTTAGATGATTTATGTCCAGGTCTATTTGGCAATCAAGACACATATTATGGTTTGCCTGAAGAATTGGCAAAACAAATTGAAGAACAAGATTTTTTTCCAGACGGTTTATTAGTAGATTTACGGCGTTATCAAGAATGGGGTGTAAAGTATATTCTTCATCAAGGAAAAGTCTTATTGGGAGATGAAATGGGGTTAGGAAAAACCATACAGGCGATAGCAACGATGGTTTCGCTTCGAAATGTCGGGGCTGATCATTTTTTAGTTGTGTGTCCTGCTGCGGTCTTAACAAATTGGTGTCGTGAGATAAAGAAACATAGTCGCTTACATGCGATAGAAATTCATGGCTCATCAAAACAAAAAGCTATATCTGAATGGTGGTCTCATGGCGGAGTGGGAGTAACCACATATGAAACAACTAAATTCTTTAAAATGGATGATCAAACAATATTTGATTTGTTGGTTGTAGATGAAGCACATTATATTAAGAATCCGGCTGCAAAACGTACACTAAATGTAATTGAACTTGGTAAACATGCCAAAAGAGAACTCTATTTAACAGGAACAGCTTTAGAAAATAAAGTTGATGAGATGGTGGAATTAATTGGACAATTGAATCCTTATGTTTCTTATTCTGTTAGTGATCTTACGTATTTATCAGATGCACAAGCATTTCGTGAAAAAATCGCTCCAGTATATTATCGTAGAAAAAGAGAAGATGTTTTAACGGAGTTACCCGAAAAAATAGAAGTTGATGCCTGGTGTACGATGACAAGAGAAGAAAGATCAATTTATGAAAATCTTCTATTAAATAGAAGTAAATATCCACAGTTGCGACAATTGTCTTGGAATGTAGGTGATTTAAAGAAATCTTCTAAGGCGGAAAGATTGAAAATGATAGTGAATGAAGCAAAAGATGATGGAAGGAAAATCATTGTTTTTTCGTTTTTCTTAGATGTGATTGAAGCTATTCGATCTTTTTTAGGACCTATTTGTCTACAACCAATCACTGGAAATGTTTCATCCGATAATCGGCAGAGAATTATTGATTAGTTTGAAAAAGCACCGGCGGGGACTGTATTAATTGGACAAATCAGTGCAGCGGGAACAGGATTGAATATTCAAACGGCAAGCGTAGTAGTAATTGCGGAGCCACAATTTAAACCATCCGATGAAAATCAAGCGATTGCTCGTGCTTATCGCATGGGGCAGACAAGAAAGGTACTAGTTTATCATTTACTCTGTCAGAATTCTATTGATGAAAGAATCAAAGATATGTTAGATGAAAAGCAAAAACAATTCGATGCATTTGCTGATAAATCAGTGGCCGCAGAAGTAGAAATCAAGAATAAAGATGCTAAAAATATTCTTCAAAAAGAAATAGATCGCATTACCATGGAACAAAGAATGGAGGATGAATGAGTATCATAAATTAATTTTATATTATTTAATGTTTATCCATCTTATACATATGTTTTTTTTAATGATACTCTTTTTGGTTGACAATTCATCATTCTTCTTGTTAAATTGAGATTGTACTTATACGACTGACGGAATTGTGGAGCTTACCACGTGAAGTATAAGAGATTATAGCCGACCGTCTGGGCAACTTTGTCTGGAGGTACGGCTTTTTTTGTATCTCTGGGAAGAAAGGAGTATATGAGTTGACAGTGGAATTGTTATAAGTTAGTCTTAACTTATCAATAATGTTCTATTCAAGGAGGTACAAATATGAGAACAGAATGGAATGGATTTACCGGAACAAAATGGCAATCAGAAGTCAATGTTCGTGATTTTATTCAAAATAACTACACACCTTATAATGGGGATGAATCTTTTTTAGAAGGCCCTACTTCAGCAACTTCACAATTATGGTCTGAACTACAAGCTCTACAAAAAGAAGAACGAGCCAATAAAGGTGTTTTGGATATGGAAACGGAAGTCGTTTCTTCCATCACTGCCTATCCAGCAGCTTATATGGATCAATCATTAGAAAAGATCGTTGGTCTACAAACAGACAAACCATTAAAGCGTGCTTTTATGCCATATGGTGGAATCCGTATGAGTGAAGAAGCTTGTACGACATATGGTTATAAACCAAGTGAAAAGTTACATGAAATTTTCACAAAATACCATAAGACACATAATGATGCCGTTTTCCAAGCATATACACCAGAAATGAAATTATGCCGACACAATAAGATTCTTACTGGTCTTCCAGATACCTATGGTCGTGGCCGTATTGTAGGAGACTATCGCCGTGTTGCCTTATATGGTATTGATTTCTTGATTGAAGAAAAACAAAAGAATCTTGCTCGTTGTGGTGCAGGAAATATGATCGATACGGTCATCCGTCAACGAGAAGAATTAGCTGATCAGATCAAAGCTTTGAAAGACATGAAGAAGATGGCTGCCGATTATGGATTTGATATTTCCGTACCAGCAAAAAATGGCTTGGAAGCAGCTCAATGGTTATATTTTGCGTATCTAGCTGCCATCAAAACACAAAACGGAGCAGCTATGAGCGTAGGACGAATCTCTACGTTCTTGGATATATATTTCGAAAGAGATTTAGAAAATGGTACATTCACAGAATCTGAAATTCAAGAAATTGTAGACCATATGACCATGAAATTCCGTATGGTAAAATTTGCGCGAATTCCTAGTTATAATCAATTATTCTCTGGGGATCCAGTTTGGGCAACATTGGATGTGGCAGGTCTTGGCCAAGATGGCAGAAGCCAAGTCACCAAGACATGTTTCCGATTCTTGCATACATTAGAAAATATGGGACCAAGTCCAGAACCAAACTTGACCGTTTTATATTCTTCACGCTTGCCAGAACCTTTCAAGAAATATGCGGCAAAAATCTCCGTCGTAACCAGTTCGATCCAATATGAAAACGACGACGTGATGCGACCTATCTGGGGTGATGACTACAGTGTATGCTGCTGCGTATCCGCTACTCAAACTGGAAAAGAAATGCAGTTATTCGGAGCGCGTGCCAATTTAGCAAAATGTTTATTGTATGCGATCAATGGTGGTGTGGATGAAAAGACCGGCATGCAAGTAGGGCCAGAATATCAACCAATCACCAGTGAATATCTGGATTATGATGAAGTTATGCATAAATACGATCTAATGATGGATTGGCTAGCTAAAGTCTATGTCAATACCTTGAATTTGATTCATTATATGCATGATAAATATTATTATGAAGCCGCGCAAATGGCTTTGATCGATACCGATGTACGTCGTACCTTTGCGACCGGTATTGCCGGCTTTAGTCATGTCGTAGATAGTTTAAGTGCTATCAAATATGCCAAAGTCAAAGCAATTCGCGATGAAAAAGGCATTGCCAAAGACTTCGCCATTGAAGGAGACTTCCCACGTTATGGTAACGATGATGATCGTGCTGATGATATTGCGGTATGGTTGTTAAAAACATTCATGAATAAGATTCGTCAGTATCACACTTATCGTGATAGTGAACCAACGACATCGATCTTGACGATCACTTCCAATGTCGTTTATGGAAAAGCGACTGGAACTTTGCCAGATGGACGTAAAGCCGGAGAACCATTATCACCAGGAGCCAATCCTTCTTATGGCGCTGAAAAGAATGGTTTGTTGGCATCTTTGAACTCTGTCGCAAAAGTACCATATGAATATGCTTTGGATGGTATTTCTAATACCCAAACCATCAATCCAGGTGCACTGGGTCATAGCGATGAAGAACGAGCTGACAACTTAGTACATGTCTTGGACGGTTATTTTGATCAAGGTGCCCATCATTTGAATGTGAATGTATTTGGTGTTGAAAAATTAAAAGATGCGATGGAACATCCAGAAAAAGAAGAATATCAAAACTTCACGATTCGCGTTTCGGGTTATGCCGTCAAGTTTATTGATTTGACACGCGAACAACAATTGGATGTCATCTCTAGAACATGCCATGAATCACTATAAAGGAAGCATTCATTCGATTGAAACCTTTGGTTCGGTCGATGGACCTGGTGTTCGCTATGTGATCTTTATGCAAGGCTGCCATATGCGTTGTCAATTTTGTCACAATGCGGATACTTGGAAAGAAACACCACCGACGGAATTTGCTTCGGATGTCCTAAAAAAAGCATTACGATATCGTCCCTATTGGAAAGAAGGGGGCGGTATCACCGTGAGTGGTGGTGAACCACTCCTGCAAATCGATTTTCTTATCGAACTTTTCACATTGGCCAAACAAGCAGGTGTTCACACAGCACTGGATACTTGTGGACAACCATTCACAAAAGAAGCACCATTCTTTCAAAAGCTTGAACAATTGATGAAAGTGACCGATCTGGTTTTATTGGACATCAAACAAATCGATGAATCAAAACACAAAACGCTGACCGGATGGACCAACACCAACATCTTGGAATTTGCACGATATTTAGATGCCATCCATAAACCCGTTTGGATCCGACATGTTACGGTTCCTGGTATCAATGATAGCGACGATGAATTGAAACGACTCGATGCGTTCTTATCCTCCTTACACAATATCGAACGCATAGAAGTTTTGCCTTATCACACATTGGGAGCCTATAAATGGAAACAACTTGGCATGGACTATCCATTGGAAGGCATTGAGCCACCTAGTCAAAAACAAATTCAACATGTCAACGAAATGTTACATACAAAAAAGCGATGAATCTTCATCGCTTTTTACATATCTATGTTAGAATGATAAACAATGAGGTGAGAGTATGTATCAAAAAATGGGACTAGTTGTAGAAGGTGGTGGCACCAAAGCAGCCTATACAGCTGGCGTTCTAAAAGCTTTTTTACAAGAAAAAATATATATACCATATACCGTTGGCATTTCTGCTGGTTGTGAAATGCTCGCAAACTATGTATCTAGACAACCCTATCGTCTAGAGGTTTCCGGTGTCGAAGCAACCAGTCAACCCATGGTTTTTGGTTTAAAAGCCTATCGAAAGGAAGGCTCTTTATATGGTTTGGAAACCACCAATGCCTTCATTGAATCCAAAGAAAAATTAGATCTTGAAAAATTTTGGTCTTCTTCCTCGAAGATGGATTTTGGACTATACAATTTAGATACCCATCAAGTCAAATACTTTGATAAAAGTCATTTGGATGAATCACAAACTTTGATGATTGCTAGTTGCGCCTTATTACTTTTAGCGCATCCTTATGAATTTGAAGGTCAGCGCTATATGGATGCCGGCCTTCGAGACATGATCAGTATTGAACAAAGTCTGCGCCAAGGCAACGATCGGCACATTGTAATTTCTACCAAAGAAATTGGCTATGTTCGTAAACCAGCACCAAAATGGCAATTACGACTTGCCAAACATGTCTATCACGATGATGTGATCGTCGAAGATCTAAAAAATCGTCATCTTCGTTATAAGGAACAATGGGATAAAGTCGATCAATTGGAACAAGAAGGAAAAGCCATGGTCTTGCGTCCACATAAAGATCTCGGGGTGACACGATATACCACTTCAGCCAAAAAATTACGTCCTTGGTTCCAATTGGGATTTGATGAAACCATGGAACGCATGGACAAGATCAAGGCCTTCTGTGAAGTAGAATAAGATGAAACCCGCTTGTTTCTTTGATGTGGATGGAACCTTATATGCCCATCCCTTTCATGAAGTATCACAAGAAACCATAGATGCTTTGCACGCCTTAAAAGAACAGGACTATTTTCTTGCATTGAATAGCAGTCGATCTCAAGCGGAATTGGCCCATTTGCCACGATCGTTAATGCATGTAGGCTTTGATGCGTATGTATTAGATGGAGGGGCCTCCATCTATGATCAAACCATGCAATTACGATCGGCTTTTCCAATCGATGCTCACATTGTTTCGCGCATTGCTTCGTATTGCGAAACCCATCAAATTTGTTGGCGATACAGCAGCGCTTTCGGTTCCTATTGGGGCAATTTATGGATCACATCGTATATGAAGCAGGCCTATTGGCAATTGTATTTTATGCATATGGAAGTCAAGCCCTGGCAGGGTGAATCGGTCTATAATATCATGATCGAATCACACGCCCCTTCCTTAGCTGTAGATTGTATGGCCACCGTATTTCCAGGATGTATGGAACTACGAGCCAAACATGTCGATAAATGGACAGCCATTCAACATTTCTCTGATTTATCGCCTATTTTATGTTTTGGTGATGGCGATAATGATGTGTGTATGTTAGAAAAAGCCGATATAGGTATTGCGATGGCCAATGCCAGTCCTGCCTGCAAACAAGCCGCTAACGTAATTTGTGGTTCTGTGCATGATACCGGAATCGCAACATTTGTGAAGGAGCATTTAAAATGAGTTATATTTTAGAGAATGAATATTTATATTTGGAATGTATCGAAGCCGGTGGAGAAATTCAACATTTGATCAACAAACAAACCCAAGAAGAAATCATGTATCAAGGAAACCAAGGATGGGGTGGAAAAAATCCAACGTTGTTTCCCCTGGTTGGGAATACCTATACGGGATCGTATGAGATTGATGGACAAACGTATGCCATGAAAAACCATGGACTGATCCGCTATGCTTCCTTGCAGGGAAGACAAGAAAAGGATCGATTGATTTTTTCTTTGGATGCCAATGAAGCCACTTTGAAACAATATCCCTTTGCTTTTCATTATGAAATTCAATATCAATTGGTCGATCATCAAGTAAAGATCCAATATCGGATTGAAAATACCGGATCCAAAGTAATGCCTTTTGGATTTGGGTTACACCCTGGCTTTCAATTGCACGAACCCTTTTCTTCTTATTTTCTTTCGTTTGATGGAAACACCCATTTGGAACAACTGCACATGTATGAAACACCTTCACATTGGGAAAAAGTAAATACAAAAGGATGGCAACTCAATCGTTTGGATCTTGAAAAATATAAGACGATGATTTATCGAGGCTTACATAGCCAAACATTGACACTCATGCACAAGGATGAAAAAGTCTTACGTTTACATGTTCAGGATTATCCATATTTAGCGATTTGGTCTAGTCCGACACCTTCCGATTTTATTTGTATTGAACCCTGGTGGAGCCATGCCGATTTTGATCCAAACACGACCGATTTCTATCACCGCGAAGGAACGATTCTCCTAAAGCCACAGGAAACATTCTGCCCAAGCTATGCGATTGAAGTGTAACTAGAAAGTGTTGTACAATTGGAATATGAAAAAATGGATCTATCGAATCATATTGCTTGTATGTATTGGTGTATTTGGATATAGTGCTTTTCATTTGTATCAAATCTATCAGGACAAGCATCAAATCGAACAAGAAACAAAAACCTATCAAAAAATGGCCACAAAGAATAGCGAGAATACTGAAGTTTTGAATCCAGATTGGAATGCACTCCAACAATCTTCTCCAGATATTGTTGCATGGTTATATGTACCAGGATGTGATATTAATTTTCCTGTGGTCCAAGGAAGCGATAACTCCTATTATCTCGATCATACGACGGGAAAACAATCCAGTCCCTATGGATCGATTTTCTTGGATTATAAAGCAAACAATCAATTTATGGATGATAACTCCATTATCTATGGGCATTCGGTTGAAGGCGGTGGCATGTTCACCAATTTAAAGAACTTTACCGATGAAAGTTTCTTTAATAAACATGATGCCTTCTATTTATTGACACCCAATGGTAATTATAAATGTACGATTTATGCGTTTGCGAAAACGACTGATTCTTCGGCATTCTATACCACTGCCTTTGGTTCATATCGCGATGATACCCTCGCAAAATGGGTCAATGAAGCGATGTATAGTCGAGCTGTCGATACCACATCAGCCCATTTTGTCTCTTTATCAACTTGTAACTTGGATTATGGCTTCCATTCCAATCAGCGTTATGTATTAACAGGCGTTATGCAAGAATGGACAGATCCAATTACCGTTAGTGATTGATTTGTGTTATAGTAATGAAGGTTTACGTTATGAAAATTTGTCTAGTAACTGGGGGTACTGGCGGACATATTTATCCAGCCGTGGCATTGGCCGAGACATTTCGTTCGTTGTATCCTCGATGTGAAATTTTATTTATTGGAAATGATGACCGGATGGAGGCCCAAGTGATTCCATCCTTAGGTTATCGATTTTTGTCGTTACATACATCCGGATTGGTCGGTAATGCCTTTCAAAAAGGAAGAGCCGTTGGCCAGTTGGTTTTGGCACGTCAAAAAGCCAAGGGATATTTGCGTGCATTTGACCCAGATATCGTAATTGGCTTTGGTGGATATGTGAGTGCCCCCGTCATGATGGCTGCTTGCAGCTTGCATATTCCAACGATGATCCATGAACAAAACTCCATCGTGGGTCGTTCCAATCAATTGGTGATGAATCGTGTCGATGCGATCGTAACGTGTTATGAAAAGTGTGAAGAAGTATTTCCCAAAAACAAGATTCATTTGTTAGGAAATCCAAGAGCAACGATTGCCAAAAAAGCGCCATTGGATCCTACCTACTATGATTCTTTAGGCTTGGATCCAAAGAAAAAGACGATTTTAGTGATGATGGGATCGTTGGGATCGAGCAGTGTCAATGCATTGATGAAAGACGCATTGAGCAGTGTGGATACGACTTCTTTGCAGTTTTTATATGTGTGTGGAAAAGATAACAGTAAAGATATTCATATGTTTGATGGCGTGAAAGATATTCACGTTGTTGATTATGTAGATACATTAAAAATTTATAAAAAGATCGATGGATTGATTTGTCGTGCTGGGGCAACCACCATTGCCGAATTGACGGCTTTGGGTATACCAGCCATTTTGATTCCATCACCTTATGTAGCAGCCAATCATCAATACTACAATGCACGACAGCTTGTAGACCGACACGCTGCCTATATGATTGAAGAAAAGGATCTAAATGCAGATACCTTATCGAAAACGATCCAAACTTTATTTTTAGATCCAGTGGAAATGGCTGAAGTATCTAAAAATGCGCGGAAACTAGGGAAACCTCAAGCCGCATACGATATGATTTCTTTGTGTGAGTCTTTGATCAAATAGAAAAGAGGACCCCAAATGTCAATGATCGAACGTTTAGAAACCTATGCGAATATTAAAACAAATGAACCAATGAGTAAACATACAACTTATCACGTAGGTGGTAATGTTGATTATTATATCTATCCTGATAATTTTTTGTCTTTGATGCGTGTGATCTATCTATTGGAAGAAGCCAACATTCCTTTCTATACGATCGGTCGCGGTTCCAATATCTTATTTAGTGATGCCCCTTTTCATGGCGCTATCATTAATTTAGATCATTCATTAAATGATTTTTATTTTGAACCCGATGGAACCTTGGTTTGTCAAGCAGGTTGTTCCATCATCAATATTTCTGTGGAAGCCATGAAGAAAAATTTGACTGGTCTAGAATGGTCCAGTGGAATTCCTGGCTCTGTAGGCGGTGCCTTATATATGAATGCCGGGGCCTATCGAAGTGATATGAGCCATGTGGTTCAAGATGTATTGGCATTACGAGATGGCCGTATTGAATGGATCCATCAAGATGAATTGGATTTTGGCTATCGCCACTCTATTTTTCAAAAACATAAAGATTGGGTCATTCTCGGCGCTCGTTTACAGTTGCATCCAGGCGATGCCACGGAAATACGTGATTTAATGAATTCACGTCGTCAACGTCGAATGAATACACAACCTTTGGATAAACCTTGTGCAGGCAGTGTTTTTCGTAATCCCGAATCCATTCCCGCATGGAAATTAATTGATCAAATGGGATATCGAGGCTATCAAATTGGTGGTGCCAGAGTATCGGATAAACACAGTAATTTTATCGTGAATGAAAATAACACCGCAACGGCTAGTGATATTCGTGATCTGATTCAAATAATTCGACAAGAAGCAAAAGAAAAATATGGTATTTCTTTGATTACAGAAGTGGAGCAATTAAATTGGTAACTCGTTGGCGTAGATGGCTAAGAAACATGTCACTCAGAACGGGCATCCTTTTAACGGTCTTAGTGATGGCTTTGACATCGTTTGGTGTATATTATTTTTCCTTTGATGCTTTGGCCCATGTTTTAAGCTGCACGGGAAATTATTA
The DNA here is from genome assembly GCF_033971885.1 of Absicoccus intestinalis. Classification (NCBI taxonomy): domain Bacteria; kingdom Bacillati; phylum Bacillota; class Erysipelotrichia; order Erysipelotrichales; family Erysipelotrichaceae; genus Absicoccus; species Absicoccus intestinalis. The sequence goes on from NZ_JALBUS010000011.1 coordinate 49,734, forward strand.
TTTGACCGATCACCAAATATACCATTTGGCGGGTATGAGTTATCAGTCACGGATGTGGCTTGTACCTTCGATGGTCTATGAAAAGCGCATTGAAAAAATGCCATTGGTCAAAGATGTCTATGTACAAAAAGGTAGAAATGGCCGATTGTTGGTCCATGTCCAAGAAAAAGTAGTGATTGGTTATTATACAAAAAATAGTCAATATTATTTGTTGACCATCGATAATGAATCCATTCCGATCGACAAAGCATACATGTCCACGATCGTACATTTTCCTTTATTGAATGGATTTAGTGGCACACAGCGCAAAAAGATCTGTGCCATTTTTAAGAAAAATGAAAAGACCCTGACCCGATCGGTCATTGAAAAAATTGCTGAAATGGTTCCTTATAAAACGTCTTTTGATAAAAATATGATCAAAATGACTATGCAAGATGGGAATGTTGTTTATACATCAATCAGCTCATTGGTCATGATGGCAAAATACCAAGCCATGTTGACTCGTTTACAAGGCGAGAATGTTTGTCTATTATTGGATAGCACCAATCATGCGATTGAAAAAATCAATTGCGATGATTTGAATAGTAAGAAATCGACAAGTTCTTCATCCAAGAAAACCGAGGAAAAACAAGAGACTTCTTCCGATACGCAGACCAGTGATGCCAATACGACAACGACCACGACAACACAAGATGCAACGACACAAGATACGACCACAACAGATAATTCAACCCTTGTATGGGATGATTCAACTGGGCTGTATTATGATTCGACAAGCGGTTACTATATGGATCCAAATAGTGGGATCTATTATGTGTGGGATGATACGACCCAATCTTTACAACCACTTTCGGAATAATTTGTCTTAGTTTACAGAAATAGGTATAATAAGGATTGATATAAGAGGAGGGTAACTCTATGCCAATTAATAAATCAACCGAATATGGAAATATTTCCATTTCATTAGATGCGATTGCCTCTTTAGCCGGAGGTACGATCACGGAGTGTTATGGTGTTGTCGGCATGGCAAGTCAGAAACTCGTTCGTGATGGTTGGGCTGAATTATTGAAAAAAGAAAACTATTCTCGTGGTGTGATCGTGCGTCAACAAGAGAATGGATTGGTATTGGATCTATATATTATCGCCCTACAAGGAATTAAGTTGGGTGAAATCGTACAAGAAGCGCAAAAACGAGTGAAGTATGTGATTGAAAAGACTTTGGAAATCAAAGTGGAAGCAGTCAATATCACCGTGCAAGGTGTACGAGTAGCCAAGTAGGGAGTAAGAATGATGGAACAAATTAACGGACAAAGTTTAAAAGATATGTTGCGTTCCGGTATGAACAATTTGAAGAATCATTCCGCACAAATTGATGCATTGAATGTTTTCCCCGTACCGGATGGAGATACAGGAACCAATATGACATTGACATTTACCAACGGCGCCAAAGCCGCTTTAGATGTCAAAGAAGATCACATCGGCCATATATTGAAAGCTTTATCACGGGGCTTATTAATGGGAGCTCGTGGTAACTCAGGTGTCATTACCTCACAAATATTTCGCGGTATCTATCAATCTTTAGAAGAAAACGAAACGATTGATGCGATGCAGCTTGCCCATGCCTTGGTCAATGGTTCACGCGTGGCTTATCGTGCCGTCATGCGCCCTGTCGAAGGGACGATTTTGACCGTTGTTCGCGAAGCTGCCGATTATACCTATGCGTATACCGTGACAGAAGAAGTCAAAGATTGTACAGCTGTCATGGCCAAGATGGTCGAAGAAGCCAATGCTTCCTTAGAGCGCACACCAGAATTATTACCTGTATTAGCTGAAGTTGGCGTTGTCGATAGTGGTGGAAAAGGATTGTGTACCATTTTAGAAGGCTTTCTTTTGGCGATGCAAGGAAAGCCAGTGGCAGCACAAGACATTCAAACCAGCCAACAAGCTGCACAAACCAAAGTAGAGAATGATGGGGAAGGCGAATATGGTTTCTGTACGGAATTTATCCTTCATTTGAGTGAGACCGGTAAGAAAAATTTCTCAGAAGAAGGTTTCCGTGATGAATTAGCTTCCATCGGTAATTCCCTTGTTTGTGTACAAGATGATGATTTAGTCAAGGTGCATGTGCATACCCTCGAACCCTATACCGCTTTGAAGATGGGTCGTCGTCAAGGCAAATTTGTGAAGATCAAAGTAGAAAACATGCAGCAGCAACATGACCACATCGTTGAATTGGAAGAAGCCAAAGAATTGGAAAAAGAAATCGAAGCACCACAAAAGAAAGCAGAACATAAAACGTATGCGATCATTACGGTGGCCCCAGGGTCTGGAATCGATGAAATGTTCAAAGAATATCGTGCAGACGTTGTGATTGGCGGTGGCCAGACGATGAATCCAAGCACGGAAGATTTTGTCTCGGCTGTGGATCAATTAAATGCCGATCATATCTTTATTTTGCCAAATAACTCCAATATTGTTTTGGCGGCCCAACAAGCCAAAGATGTGTGTGAAGGACAAGATATTCATGTCTTACCAGCAAAAACCATTCCGCAAGGATTGGCTGCTTGCATCATGTTCAATCCAGATGCTGATCTAGATTCCAACTTAAGTGAAATGCAAGAAGCAATCGATCATGTGAAATCGGGAGAAGTCACTTATGCCATCAAAGATACGACCTATGAAGGCCGTGCCATCAAGAAAGGGGAATACATGGGCATCTATGGGAAGACCATAGCGGCCAGTGTGCCGGATTGTATGGAAGCCAGCAAGAAATTGTTGGATACGATGTTGGATGATGACAGTGAACTTGTTACGTTAATTTATGGTCAGGATGCAACCGAAGACCAAGCTAATGAACTTGCCAATTATATTGAGGAAAATAGTGATGCCGAAGTGGAAGTTCATGCAGGCAAACAACCGGTATATCCATTTATCATTGGTGTTGAATAAAGCCTTGGAGCGAGTATGAAAAATACTCGCTTTTTTGTTGGAAATCCAACAATATCTATGGAGAAATCTGTTAGACTATGCTTACAAGGTAGGTAAAACATATGATTCAAATAGATAAAACACGTAAAGTTGCTGATTTAATTTCGACATATCCAGAAATCAAACCCATCATGATCGAATTGGGATTTAAGGATCTAGCCAACCCCGTTGCGCTTCAGACCGTAGGGAAGATCATGACCTTAGAAAAGGGAGCACAAATCAAAGGCATTCCATGGGAAAAGATCCAAGCTGCATTTGCGACCCATGGATATGAACTTGCCTCTCAAGAAGTAGAAAACGTTGCAATTGATCCATCCAATGAATTGGAATCCTACATCCTTCGTTTACAAAATGGAGAAGATCTAGAAAGTGTTCGTGCGGATTTCGCCAAACGATATGAAAACGTGCCCGTTCAAGAAATTGCCAATGCCGAACAAGAACTCATCAACAAAGGCATGCCCGTACCTGAAGTACAACGATTGTGCGATGTGCATTCGGCACTGTTCCATGGCAAGACAGAAGCCCAAATCCATGGTGAGGTGCCTGCGGGCCATCCCATTTCGATCTTTCGTTTAGAAAATCAGATCTTACAACAGTACTTGGATCAAAACAAAGAGATTCCTTATGTGGAATTGAAAAAACATTATAAGAAAAAAGAAGAATTGATCCTTGCCCAATTGGATGCTCTTGGCTATCCAGGACCCAATCAAGTGATGTGGGGCGTGGATGATGAGATCTTACAGGATATCCCGAATAATCGTTCGCGTATTGAAGAAATGATTTTTAAAGAAAATCAGATCTTATTTCCGTTAGCACTGGATAAATTCAGTCAAGAAATGTGGTATCAGATCTATCAAGATATGCCTATCTATGGCAACGCCTTTATTGCGGTAGCCGCCAATTGGCCGGAAGCAGAAACGTATCGACGCCCCATCAGTGAAGGTATCCTCCATTTTGAAAATGGTGATCTCACCGTTGCGCAATTCGAAGCCATTTGTCAAGCTTTGCCCGTTGAATTGACCTATATCGATGCCGATGATATGAATCGTTTTTTCAGTATCACCAATGGTGTATTTGCACGTCCAAAGACAGCTTTGAATCGAAAAGTATATAGTTGCCATCCACCTCGTGTGCAGCCAATGGTCAAACAAATGTTAGCGGACTTCAAAGCCCATAAACAAACCAAAGTCGAACGATGGGTCAAGAATACGCGTATCCAATATGTAGCGATGTATGATCAACAAGACCAATATATGGGATGCTTAGAAATCGTTCAAGATTTTAGTGATGTCGCAAGCCACATCCAGTGAATCCAATCCGGATTCACTGGTTTTTTATGTGTTCCAATAAAGCATGGGCACTGGTTGAAATGTAGGTGTTTTTTGAAGTGACGATACAAATGTTGGATCGCATATCTAGATCCTGGATCGGATAGGCATTGGCTTCTTTTTTGGCTATCGAAGCAGGTGCCAACGCAATACCATAGCCATGACGTGCCCATTCTATACAGGTTCTAGCATCATCACTGACACAAAAATAATGCGGTGTATCCAAGATTTGATCAAAGAATTCTTTCCACCGTCGATAAACCAGTAAAGGTATATGATTGAGTTCTTGGATGGAAAGGGGTCTTGTACTACCAATTGAATAAAAATTCTCCGTAGCTGTTTGTATGATTTCTATATTGGAATCGTTAGGAAAAGGACTCCGAACGACCGCGATTTCAATGATATGATGTCGCAAAGCATCTAGACAGGTATAGGTATTTCCTTCAAAGATCTCATAATGGATCTTGGGATAGATCTGGATAAATGGATGTAACCATGTATCCAAGACATAATCTTGTAGACTGGACACGATGCCTAGATGAATCGTACCCGTTTTGCCATGTTGCTGATCAAACAATTCTTGTTTGGTGTTTTGAACAAGATCACAAATGGTACATGCCCGATGATAGAGGAGATCTCCCAATTCGGTACATTCGACATGTCGTGGGCCTCGAATCAAAAGGGGTGCACCTACTTCTTCTTCCAATTGCTTGATTTGTAAGGAAAGGGGTGGTTGACTCATATGCAGTGTTTTGGCTGCCTGGGACATCGTTCCTTGTTCCACCACGGTCTTATAAATCTGAAGTTGTTTTAAATTCATGGTATATTCTTTCTAAATAATAAATATATAAAATATATAATTTTTATATATTTTAACATATGATACGATACCCCTACAAGAGGGTGAGAACAATGAAAACCGTATTCCATTATTTACGTGCCTATCGAAAACAAGCGATATGTGCACCTATATTTAAATTATTAGAAGCTCTCATGGATCTTTTTGTTCCTTTGATCGTTGCCTGGATCATCAATCAAGGAATCCATCAACATCATACACAAGTAATTGGACAAGGAACGATTTTGTTGATCGTTTTAGCGGCCTTGGGTCTAGGTTTTAGTTTTGTGGCCCAATATTTTGCGGCAAAAGCAGCGGTTGGCACAACAACCGATCTATGCCAAGCCATGTTTGATCATATTCAATCGTTATCGTATAAGGAAATCGATACATTGGGTGTCAATACCTTGATCACACGTATGACCAGCGATATGCAACAAGTACAAACGGGCATCAATATGAGCCTACGACTCTTATTACGAAGTCCATTTATTGTTTTTGGTTCCATGATCATGGCTTTTTTTATCAATGTGAAATGTGCATTGATCTTTGTGATTGCGATTCCCTTATTGAGTGTTGTGATTTATTTAATCATGTGGATCAGCATTCCTTTATTTAAAAAAGTGCAGTCACATCTGGATATCTTATTAGGAATGACACGAGATAATCTAACTGGTGTTCGTGTCATTCGTGCCTTTTGTAAAGAAGAAGATGAAATTTCCTCCTTTGACAAACAGAATGATCGGTTTACGAATACGAATGAATTCTTAGGAAAGATCTCAGCATTGATCAATCCGTTTACTTATATCATCATCAATTTCGCAATCATCGTATTATTACAGGTGGGCGCCATTCAAATTCAGGAAGGATACATGGCCCAAGGGGACATGGTTGCTTTATATAACTACATGGCTCAAATTATTATTGAGTTGATTAAATTAGCGAGCTTGATCGTGACGATCGATAAGTCCATCGCGTGTAGTCAACGTATTGAAGCCATCATGGATACGCATAACGATATGCACTATGAAACAAAATCGATACAAATCCACAGTGCACAAGCGGTCCGCTTTGATCATGTATCCTTTGCCTATGATACGAAAAGTGTGATCCACGATATGAGCTTTGAAATTCCAAAAGGATCAACTATTGGCGTGATTGGCTCAACCGGATCGGGAAAGTCAACGATCATGCAACTGATGGGACGCTATTATGAAGTCAGTCAGGGAAAGATCTTTGTTGATGGTGAAAATGTCAAAGCCTATCCGAGAGAACAATTGACCGCAAAGATCGGGTATGTGGCGCAAGGTTCTGTCCTTTTTTCTGGCACGATTCGCGAGAACCTAAAATGGGGCAATCCCCATGCCGATGATGCCACTTTATGGCGCGCCTTAGAAATTGCCCAGGCCAAAGATGTGGTTGCCAATAAACCCGGACAGCTTGATTTTGTGTTGGAACAAGGAGGAAAAAACCTATCGGGTGGACAACGACAGCGCTTGACCATTGCGCGTGCCTTAGTGAAACAACCGGATATTCTTGTTTTAGATGATAGTGCCAGTGCACTGGATTTCAAAACTGACTCGAATTTGCGAAAAGCCTTACGAAATTTGACGGGGAAAATGACCATCTTCATTGTGAGTCAACGAATTAGTTCGATTCGTTCGGCTCATTCAATCTTAGTTTTGGATCAGGGCCGTTTGGTTGGTACCGGTTCCCATGATCAATTGATGAAAGACTGTCCGGTTTATCAAGAAATCTATGCATCGCAATATCCTAAGGAGGCCATCGCATGAAAACATCGCAAACCTTTCATAAACTCATGCAGTATGTAAGACCCTATTGGTTCTTTTTGATCTTGAGTATTGGATTGGCTGTGGTATCGGTCGTGACACAGTTATACATTCCCATCTTATTTGGACAATGCATTGATTGTATGCTTTCGAAAGGGCATGTGGATCTGGTCCTATTATCCACGTATGGCACGAAAATTGGCATCTTGATCCTGATCAATGCGGCAGCAACTTGGGTGATGAATGTGATGAACAATCACATGGCCTATTCCATTGTCAAAGATATGCGCGCTCAGATCATGTTTAAGATCCAACATTTACCGTTATCCTTTTTAGATGATCATGGAATTGGTGATATTCTAGGACGTATGATTGCGGATGTGGATCAAATTTCCGATGGTTTATTGTTGGGCTTTACGCAACTGTTTTCGGGTATTATTACGATCGTGATCACCATTTTATTCATGTTTCGTATTCATGTGGGTATCAGTGTATTGATCGTTTTGATGAGTCCAGCAAGTTTCTTTGTTGCTAAATGGATTTCTAAACATTCGTATCATATGTTCCAAAAAATGACGCAGACGCGGGAGCAATTGACTTCGTATATTGAAGAGATGGTTGGCAATGAAAAAATCATCCAATCATTTGGGTATGGGCAACGGGCTTCGCAAACCTTCCAAAAAACCAATGAAGATCTTCAGGATTATTCCCAAAAAGCCATATTCTATAGCAGTCTGACCAATCCATCCACGCGCTTTATGAATAGTTTGATGTATGCCCTCATTGTGGGCATTGGCTCGATCTTTATTTTACAGAATGCACTGACAGTTGGTTCCTTAAGTGTATTGTTGAGTTATGCCAATCAATATATGCGTCCTTTCAATGATATTAGTTCGGTCGTCACAGAATTTCAAAATGCCTTGGCTTGTGCCAATCGGGTATTTGAAATCATAGATGCACCACAAGAATCACCAGAAGAGCCAAACACTTTAATCGTCAATCAGGAAAGTGTCGATTGGCAAGATGTCAGTTTTTCTTATGTGCCCGATCATCCTTTGATCCAACATGTTTCTTTTCATGTAGAACCAGGTCAGAAAATCGCCATCGTGGGTCCGACTGGATGTGGAAAAACCACAATGATCAATTTATTGATGCGGTTTTATGAGATGGATGAGGGGGCTATTTTGATTGATGGAACCAATATTCAAAATGTCAGCCGTCATAGTTTACGCCAACAATTCGGCATGGTTCTACAAGATACGTGGATCAAAGACGCTACGGTTCGCGAAAATCTATGTATGGGAAGATCCTATTCCGAAGCTGAAATCGAGGTGGCTTGTCGATCGTGTCGTAGCTGGGATTTTATTGAAAAAATGCCAAAGGGCTTGGATACAAAAATCAATGCCCATAGTTTATCCCAAGGACAGCAACAGCTTTTATGTATCACTCGCGTGATGTTGATCAAGCCAAAGATGTTGATCCTAGATGAGGCTACTTCCAATATCGATACCCGAACCGAAGTATTGGTCCAACAAGCTTTTGATACTTTGATGAAAGGAAGAACCAGTTTTGTGATTGCACATCGTTTATCGACGATCATCAATGCCGATCAGATCTTAGTCATGAAAGAGGGAAAAATCATTGAACGAGGCACTCATGATGACTTATTGGCGCAAAATGGTTTCTATGCGAATTTGTATAATAGTCAATTTGAGCAGGTTGTTTAATTGAAAACGTTATCATTTGCATAGTACATTTAGCTATGTTACCATGAAACTATCATGATTTATATAACAGGTGATACCCATCGTGAACAAGATGTTTTCAAGATCAATCCCGATGATGGTTTTCCCATAGGAAAGACATTGACAGCAAAGGATCATGTGATCATTGTAGGCGATTTTGGCTTTATTTTAGATGGCGCAAAAGGCGATAAGTTTTGGTTGGACTGGTTGGAATCCTTACCGTGGCAAACATGTTTCATCGATGGCAATCATGAAAACTTCAATTTATTAAATTCATATCCGATTGAACAGTGGCATGGAGGCAAAGTGCATCGCATTCGTTCAAATGTTGTGCATTTGATGCGTGGCGAAGTCTTTGAAATCGAGGGTCATTCATTCTTCTGCTTTGGTGGAGCACCGAGTCATGATGCCATGTATCGTGTTCCAAATGTCAGTTGGTGGCAACAAGAACTACCAACGTGGGAGGAAATGAAGCATGCGCGTGATGTCTTATGTGCGCATCAGTGGCAGGTCGATTATGTGTTGAGTCATGAAGTGTATGAAAAACATTCTTTGGGAAGAAAATATAAAACGGATATGAATTTTTATGATCCAGAGCATTATGACTTAAAACCGTTTTTACAAGAAATTGAAGATCAATTGGATTATCGAGCTTGGTTGCACGGCCATTATCATGTGGATCAAATGGAGCGAAGTCCATCGAATAAGCCTTGCATCACATTGTATAATCGTGTTATAACAATAGCAGAGATTGAGGAATTGTATAGGGAAATTTGTGAATAAGCAGATTTCCCTTTTTCATAAGGAGGTCACTTATGCGATTATTACTAGCCGAAGATGAACGGTCCTTATCGAAAGCTTTGGTTGTGATCTTACAAAAATCCAATTATGCGGTCGATGCGGTCTATGATGGACAACAAGCCTTAGATTACTTAGAAGACGAAGTATATGATGGGGTCATCTTAGATATCATGATGCCAAAGGTCGATGGCTTGAAAGTTTTAGCAACGATTCGTCAAGCCGGCAATGATGTGCCCGTTTTATTATTGACTGCCAAAAGTGAAGTCGATGATAAGGTAAAGGGTTTGGATCTGGGGGCCAATGATTATCTAACCAAACCATTTGATGCGAAAGAATTGCTGGCGCGTATTCGTGCTATGACACGTATGCATACACAATCGCCTGACTCTTCTTTATCCTTTGGCAATATCACCCTAGATCGTACAACTTTTGAATTGGGCGGGCCCAATGCGACAATGAAATTACCCAATAAAGAATTTCAAATGTTGGAATTGTTATTGGCGAATCCAAAACAAGTCATTTCGACCGAGCGGATGTTTGAAAAAATCTGGGGCTATGACAGTGATACCGAGTTAAATATTGTCTGGGTCTATATTGCCTATTTGCGTAAGAAATTAAAAAAAATAGGTGCAGATGTGAAGATCCAAGCCCATCGAAATGTCGGTTATTCTTTGGAGTTAGAAAACAATGATCAAAAAACTTCGTAAGCGATTTTCCATTGCAGCTATCTTTTCTATTTTTGTGACCTTTACCGTCTTGATGGTGACCATCAATGTCATCAATTATCATAAGATCATCGAAAATGCCGATTTTATCTTGACGACACTCAAAGAAAATGAAGGATATTTTCCGGCTTTCGGGAAAGATCAAAACAATGGGCGTTGGTCCAAAGAAACGCCATTTGAATCGCGTTATTTTATTGCGACAATCAGTGAAGACGAAACCATCACAACGATTGATATGGCCAAGATCCAAGCCATTGATATCACGCAAGCACGAAATTATGTCAAAGTGGTTTCTAGTTTTGATAAGACACGGGGCTTTTATCAAGATTATCGATATATTCGTTATAAAGAAAATGGCAATACGGTCTTGATCTTTTTAGATTGTACGCGTTCGCTCGATAATTGGCGTACTTTCTTAGAAGCAAGTTGTTTGGTGGCCACGATTGGTTTGATCATTTCTTCCATCTTGATCGTATTCATTTCAGGACGAATCATGAAGCCGGTTGCAGAAAGTTATGAAAAACAGAAACGATTTATTATCGATGCAGGCCATGAAATTAAGACTCCATTGGCAACGATTGATGCGGATTTGACGGTATTGGAAATGGACGGTGTATCGAACGAATGGACCGATGATATTCATGTCCAAACCAAACGATTGGCGGATTTAACCAATAATTTGATCGTGCTTTCGCGGATGCAAGAAACGCAAAAACCAGAAGCTTTGGTCGATTTGGACCTTTCCAAGCTTGTATCTACAGTGGCGAATTCATTTGATGCACGAGCCAAAATGGAAAATAAGACGTTTGAAAAAGATGTGGATGAGAATGTACATATGAAAGGCGGCCAAAAAGAAATTGAACAATTGATTTCCATTCTTATGGATAATGCCTTTAAATATTCGACTGAAAATGGTATGGTTCGGATTGCTTTGCATCAAAAGAAAAAGATTGAATTGATCGTTTACAATACGACGGAATTCATTGCTAAAGATAGTTTGCCGCATTTATTTGATCGTTTTTATCGAACCGATCAAAGTCACAATTCCCAAACGGGGGGATATGGCATTGGTTTATCCATTGCCCAAGCCATTGTTCAATCTTATAAAGGAAAGATCGAGGCAACCACAGAAGATGAAAAGTCTTTACGCATTCAGGTTGAATTATAGACAAAACGAGAATATCCGATGGATATCATCGTTTTTTTATAAAGAAAAGGAGCTGGATGAGCTCCTTGATGGATTATTCGTAATCAGCTAATAAATCCGATAATTCATCTTGAATGGTTTGACGTAACGTATTGAACGAACGATCAAACAATTCTTGGTCTTGATCGGTCATTGGCAATTTAATGACTTCTTCGACACCATTGGATCCAACGATACTTGGTGTACCAATGTAGTAACCTTCTTGACCATATTCACCTTGTTGATAACTAGATACTGGCAAGATGGCACGTTCGTTATTCAATACACAAGTAACGATACGTTTCAAGGCAAGACCGATTCCATAATAAGTGGCACGTTTTAATTCAATGATCTTATAAGCTTTATCACGAACACCAATATATAATTCTTGTAATTCTGCTAAAGATACATCGCCTTTTTCGTCCAAGTATTCCAATAAGTTTTTGCAGCCAACATAGGTGTTAGCCCAAGATACGAAACTAGAATCACCATGTTCACCCATGATATAAGCATGGATATTGCTTGGTGCTACATTCAAGCGTTCACTGATTGCAAAACGCAAACGTGCGGTATCCAATACATCACCGGAACCAAATACATGATTCTTTTGTAGACCGGATGTTTTGTAAGCCACATATGTCATGATGTCAACTGGGTTTCCAGCACAAATCAAGATACCATCAAAGCCATTGGCTTTTAAGTTCTCACAGCAATCTTTTGTGATCTTGGCATTGATCTTAACCAATTCCAAACGTGTTTGGCCTGGTTTTTGTGCAATACCAGCTGTTAATACAACAATGTTTGTATCTTTGGCATCTGCATAGCTACCGGCACGAATCTTCATTTTGGTTTCCGCATAAACTAAACCATCACTCAAATCCATTTCTTCGCCTTTGGCTTTGTCTGTGTTGACATCGACTAAAACCAATTCATCGATTCCTTTTTCCGATAAAAGGGAATACGCAAAACTCATGCCGACAAAGCCGGTACCAATCAACATGATTTTTCTTTTAGAAATTTTTTCTGTAGCCATTGAATACTAATCCTCCTCTAATGTAAGTATTTCTGAACTTATTATACTCCATTTATTGTTCGTACAAAACAAAAATAAAAGGATTTCGTAAAAACGAAACCCCTTACATTAAGAATTGGATGAACCAAGCGTTACTGTCTTCGTGACTTTCTTGCCATCGCGTTCTACGACTACTTTGACTTTATCGCCTGGACTATGTTTCTGAATGACAGCTTTTGCCTCACTGGAAGTGGAAATCGAAGTGCCATCGATCGATACAATACGATCACCGGACTTTAGACCAGCTTTATCAGCCGCACCCCCACTTACGACTTGGACGATGTAACAACCTTCCGTAGCCCCCTCATCGACATAATAGTTGGAGCTGCCTTTTGTATAATCATATAAAGAAACATTCAATGCGGCACGATTGGTGACTTTTCCATTTGCGATCAATTCATTGATGACATCGATTGCACTATTGATGGGAATCGCAAATCCAATGCCCTCAACACTGCCATTGGATGATGAAGAACTGGATGAATATTTCGCATTGACAATACCAATCAAATTGCCATTGGCATCAAATAAACCACCGCCAGAGTTACCTGGTGAAATGGATGCGTCCGTTTGCAGCAATGTCATCGTCGTGTTATCGATTTGGACTTGGCGGTCCAAAGCAGAAATAATACCTTCCGTTACGGTACCCCCTAATTCGCCCAATGGATTTCCAATCGCAATCGCCACATCACCGACATTTAAACTGCTTGAATCACCCAGTGTAACTGGTGTTAAATTACTGGCATCAATTTTTAATACCGCCAGATCACTGTCTGAATCACTACCAACTAAAGTGGCTTGATATGATTTTCCATCGGTTGTCTTCACGGTAATGCTCGAAGCCCCTTCAATGACATGGTTGTTGGTTACGATATAGCCATCTTTACTATAGACAATTCCACTACCGGCCCCTTCTGAAATATATTGGCCATAAATACTATTGCCATTAGAAACGGATTCGGTAGTGATCTCAACAACACTCGGACCACATTTGCTGGCAATGTCACTGACATCATTGACTTTGGATGAACCTGTTGTAGACCCTTTGACTTGGTTGATGGTGACGTTGCCGGATGATGTATTTAGGTTGGAAGCTATATAACCACCGGTAAATCCTAAAACCCCTGACAACAAGGCACATACCAATACAAGGATCAAGACTTGTTTGGGAATTTTGGCTTTTTCTTTAAATTCTGGTGGTTGTTCTTGCATATTATGATTCATGGTTTACGTGTACCTCCTTTGACACATGCATTAGTATACTACAAATAATTCCTTAAATTTACATAAAAACAGTCGGAAATTTGATATGATAAAGCGGAGGAAGGGAAAGAAATCATGGTTTTTTCGAGCTTACTTTTTATTTTTGCGTTCTTAGTACCCTGTATGATCATCTATACGCTTGTGGATGATACCAAAAAGAACCAGGTACTTCTGATTTTTTCATTGATTTTCTATTCTTGGGGTGGACCCCGATATTTGATCCTTTTGCTTGTCGATACCTGGGCTAGTTGGTGGTTTGCGATACAGATCACACGACATCGAAAACAGGCCAAACACTATTTACTAGGCGAATGCGTCGTACTATTGGGGCTATTAGGCATTTTTAAATATACGGTCTTTTTTTGTTCCAATTTCCATGCTTGGTTTGGCATTCCCAAAGTGATTCCCCAAATCGTTTTGCCCATTGGTATTTCTTTTTATACCTTTCAGTTATTATCCTATGTGATCGATGTCTATCGAAAAGAGGTCAAAGCGCAACCAAAATTTTGGAAACTCTTATTATATTCCAGCTTGTTTCATCAATGCATTGCCGGACCTATTGTCCGCTATGAAACCGTAGCCAATGAAATTGAGCATCGGCAGGTTTCGCAAAGCGATATCTATGAAGGCATTCGCCGTTTCTGTGTTGGGTTGGCAAAAAAAGCAATCTTAGCCAATGGATGTGCATCGGTAGCCGATACGCTGTTGCCATTTCAACAATCGGCACTACAAAATCAAGCCATCACAGGGTTGTGGTTAGGCATGCTCTTTTACATGCTCCAGATTTATCTGGACTTTTCTGCGTATTCCGATATGGCCATTGGCATGGGACGGATGGTGGGTTTTCATTATTTAGAAAATTTTAACTATCCGTATATGGCCCATTCCGTACAGGATTTTTGGCGAAAATGGCATATTTCCTTAAGCACCTTTTTTCGCGACTATGTTTACATTCCTTTGGGTGGCAGTCGTTGTTCTAAAACAAAATTCATTCGCAATATGACCATCGTTTGGTTTTTGACTGGTATGTGGCATGGTGCCAGCTGGAATTATATATTATGGGGATTATATTATTTGGTTTTTTTGTTGCTGGAACGATTTGTCTATGGCAATCGCTTACGATCCATCGGAGCTCATATATATACTTTGTTTGTCGTATATATAGGCTGGGTCATCTTTCGATTTGAGAATGGTTCGCAACTTTTGACGGTATTGGCCGGAATGATCGGCATGGGATCACATGCCTTTACCAGCATGCAAGTCCATACCTTATTTTTGGAAAATATCTTCTTTTTATTGTTCTGTATCCTAGCTTGTACTTATATAGGTAAGGCCATTCGCCATTTGTTGCCTGTCATAGGAAAATCCAATGCGATCATTTATACCATCTATACATGGGGAGAGTTGCTATTGCCACCCGTACTTTTGATCTTATCGGTCTTGGCTTTGATTGGAAATAGCTATAATCCTTTCTTATATTTTCAGTTTTAGGAAGGAGAAAGAGAATGAAATATACCAAAAAGCAACGAAAACAAATTCGTTTGTTTCATAATTTGAGCGTGGTGATCACCAGTTTTCTATTGATCATTGGCATGATCATGGGTGCTTTGTTTTTTATTCGACCCACACGATCCATTGTAGAAAAACGGCAGTTGACTGCTTTGCCTGCGTTCCATCTTTCGACCTTCTTGGATGGTTCCTACTTTTCGGACATATCCAAATGGTATTCGGATACATTTCCCGGACGCGATACATGGATCGCAATGAGCCAGAACTTAAAGAAATCCTATGGCATCGAATCCAATACACGTATGGTTGGTGGAAATGTTGAAAAAGATACCATTCCAACCAATGGAAAAACATCCAATACCACCAAGACGGCAAAGGCACCGAAGACCAAGGATATGCAAGCCGAAGTGCAAAACCAGATCATGGAAGGATTGTATGTCAAAGATGGGGCTGCCTATAGTGTGTATTATTTTGATCAGGGAGCTGCCAATACCTACACCAAAGCCATCAATCGAGCCGCTAAACAATTAAAAGGAACGACCAATGTGTATTCGATATTGGTGCCTAATAATTCGGGTGCGATGTTGGACAAAAAGACGTTATCTTCTTTAGGTGGATCGGATCAACAAGAAGGAATCAATTATTATGCTGATCGATATACGAAAAATGTACATATGGTTGATATCTTGCCAACGTTAAGAAAACACAATGATCAATATTTATATTTTCGGACCGATCATCATTGGACAAGTTTGGGTGCTTATTATGCGTATAAAGATTTTTGTAAGGAAAAAGGCATCAACGCGCATTCGTTATCCTACTTTAAGAAAAGCTATAAATTCAGTCCATTCTTGGGCACCTTCTATGACAAGTTGAAAGATACAAGTATGGAAAAAAATCCCGATTATGTCAAAGCCTATGTACCCAATGGTACCAATGATCTGACTTATTGGGATGAATCCAATCAAGAACATAGCTGGCATGTGATCGAAGATGTCAGCTCTTGGAACGAAGGGTCTGGTTATTATTGTTTCATTGGTGGGGATAAACCATTGACCAAAATTGAGAATCCAAAAATCAAAGATGGATCAAGCTGTGTGGTAATCAAGGAGTCCTATGGAAATTGTTTTGTGCCTTATCTGGTGGATCATTATCAGACGGTCTACGTGATGGATTTTCGATATACCAAAGAAAAAATTGTATCGTTCTGTAAAGAAAACAACATCAAGGATTTGATCATGATCAACAATATCACGATAATTGCTTCGCCGGATGTTGCAAGCAAAATCGATAGTGAATTGCATTGAAATTAAGAAGTGTTATAATAGGAAAGAATTAACTAGGAGGAAGTATCATGCCTGCAAAAACAAGATCGAAAAAAACGACGACTACAACGAAGAGTGCTACCACAACCAAAAAAGTAGCAAGCGCTAGCGCAAAGCCAACGGAAGAAGTATCAAAAACGGCAAAGAAAGTAGAACCGGCACAGAAAGATACGACGACAAAAACGGCTGCGAAAAAAACAACAGCTAAAAAAGTCACTCCAGCAAAGAAGACAACAGCGAAGAAATCCGCTGAGCCAAAAACAGAAGCAAAACCAGCAACTAAGAAAGTGGAAGCAAAACCAGTTGCCACAAAAACAGCAGAAGTGAAACCAGCAACCAAGAAAGTGGAAGCAAAGCCAGTGGCGACAACGGCAAAAAAACCGGCTGCAAAGAAAACGGTCACTAAAAAGGCAACGGCTGCTAAAAAAGCACCGGCAAAACGGGCAACGGCTGCCAAAGCTGCCAATAAGAAAGTAGCTGCAAAAAAAGCGACAACGAAAAAAACGGCTAAAAAGCCGGTTGTCAATACAGCAAAGACCGAACAATACAATAGTTTTGCGATGGATACATGTTTTGAAATGGCTCGTGCCATGGGTGTCAACATGGATTATGAAAACTATGCTTCATTATTGTTGGATAATGCCGATATTGATGCGTTGACTAAAAAAGTATTGGATGATTTCCATGTGGATACCAAAGCATTTACGTTTGAAAAAGACGGATATGATACCGATCTGATTCGTGTCATCTTTGATCGTGTTGCCGATACGGTCGATATTAAAGCATCTGATTTTGAACAAATTGGTAAAGATGTGAAGGCTCATGCTTCTTATACCATTAAGGATGATGCAACGGTCAACAATGAAGAATACCAAAAAGAATTTGATATCGTACGGAAAGTATTGATGATCGCACAACGCAAGAACATTCATCAAAGTGCCGATCTTGTTGAGTTGATCAAAGTGGATGTGACCGACATGATCCAGACATTCATGGATCTTGCCTATCATGTATTGCCATTGTTTGAATACGATGATGTGAAATATTATGAGAATTTCATTTTTGCGGTCCTTTCCCAATTGGATGATCTTCATCAAAAATGGGGAACACGTGCTTTGATGGATATTGCTGATTTGTATATCAAACATGGTGATTATGGTCAAGGTGATGCCAATTATAACTATGTATTGCGTGAAAACCAGATCAAGGATATGATTTATTATCGTTTTGCGAATGTATATGTCGATATTGATTTGGATAAAGCCAAAGCCATTGCGAACAGTGCATTCCAATATGTCGATGATCGATATGATTATTATCCAAAATTGATTGAAATCTTAGAGAAGTAGGTATGTGGGAGTGATATGACCCCTGTCAAGTAGACAGCGAAAATATCCAAAATAACTACCAAGCAAGGTCAATTCGATTTGGCCTTGTTTTTATTGTTGTGCTTGTTCCTGTTGCTTTGCTCTTCTCAATCTTTTCCCAGAATCGTTCTATTCTTCTATTTGGTGCAATTGGATATTGTTCCGGTGTATCTGCAGCCAGTGCTTCCTGTCTTACCTGATATGCAGTCTTCCCATGAAAACGTTTCTGTGGATATTTGTAGATATAGTATTCATATGTCCTGTAAATGATTTCTGCAGCTTCTTCATACGTATGTGCCTTGCCAAACAAAACTTTGGCCATATCTTTGATGAATCCCTGAAAAGATTCTACTGGTCCATTATCGATACAGTGAC
>NZ_JALBUS010000012.1:0-62466 GCF_033971885.1 Absicoccus intestinalis
AATTTAGACTCCAATCTAGAATTTTTTAAAGTTCTTGGAGCAGCTCCAAAAACTCTAATTGAATTCACTAAAATTATCGGAGATTTATTGATGAATTGGAATCCACTGTTTTATCTGACGCTTACCAGAGAAGCTTATTTCAGATCCCCTGAAAACAAAAAAGTTGTATAATTATTCTAAAGAATCGGAGGACTTTTATGGTAGTCTTAAGAAATCTAAAAAGAAAGGATAATATTGTTGAATATGATTACTTTCCAGAAGATGCTGGTGATCGCGGCCATGTTGTTTATGACATAGATAAAAAAGAGGTAATATCTAAAAAATTAGCTAAACGGGATACTGTGTATGATGGCTATACTAGATATTTCTTTTATTCGGTTCTTTGTTTAGAACGAGCTATTGAAACAAAAGACTATGTTAATGGTGGCTTTAAAGAAGAATATATAGCCATGTGGTCCTAAGGGTGATTAACTATGTCTGAGAGCATCAAACTGATCTATAGAGTACTCAATATCTTAGAGAAATCCATGGATTATTCAGAGATTGACGTTGATAGATTAAGTCCAGAAGCACTAAGGGCAAACTTAAATCGAAGAAATGCAATTTTGGAGATGCTACTTAAAAAAGGATATATCAGTTTTCAGAGGGGCTTATTTCAGACCCTCTGAAAGCCTAGTGAAGACATGAAAAAAATGGTACTTAACGCACCCCAAAGATCTGTAATAGCTCTTCACAATCATGCATCTAGCTCGGTGCCTAGTATGGCGGATATTAAGTCCGCCAGAAAGTATAAATACGGACTTATAATATGTCATAATGGTAGAATTTTTAAATATACAGTATCTCCTGATTTTAATTCTAGAGTGTCCGATGATTGCGATTTTTTATTTGCAAATTTAGAAAAATATCTTTATGATGCAAGCGGAAAAGATATGACAATTCTTATTAATGAGAAGCTATATATGTTAAAGAAAAAAGGCATTGATTTTGAGGTGTTAAAATGATTACATTAGAAAGCATTACAAAAAAATTAGGGTTCGATCCATCAAATGAAAAAGAAGCAAGAGAGTATTTGCATAAGCATTGTCCTATGTCTACTGATGCAAATCCTAGCCCCTGGAAAAAATTAGATCTTGATGAATTTGATTGGCTGAAAAAGCATCATATGGTTGATTGGATTGGAAAATAAAGTAAGAAAATACCCAAGTTCGTAAAGTTTTCAGAGGGGCTTATTTCAGACCCCCTGAAAGCGGCAATATGATGTTGCTCCATTACTCTCAATTATATTAGCGACATTGCAAAACACATTGAACTGGAATTTGTGTGGGGCACAATATCCTATCGACCTGCCTTAGCTTGCTTATATAGCAAAACGCCTTTGATAAGCAATAACAGGAACGTTACTGTTATCGCATACGGCTCTCTCGTCATCGTCAAAAACAAAACAGCAATTATACTGAGTCCTACAGAGATGAATGTAACCGCTTTTTTGTCCTTTTCAAATTTGAAATAGACCATTAGTATTTTCACAATTCCGGTAATCGTCAAGCCGATAAACAATGCCCAAATGATTCTGATTATGAAAGCATTGCCATCTACATACCCAAAGAGATTTACCGAATAAATATGTCCATTGACCGGTTTGGGATACATCGGAAGAAATATCAGCATCAGCGAAAACAAGTCAACAAACCCCAATAACAAATCACATACACGATTGAGATTTGATTTGTTCTCTTTTTCTGCTATGAAAATCAATTGTTCTCCAGATAACAAATCATCAATTGATACAGAAAAATAGCTGGATATTAGCTTTAAGCTGGGTGCCAGGATGATGTTAGAGGTTATGGAAAAATAACAAAATATAGGGTACACGATCAGCCGGGCAGTTTTTAATTGCTCGGCTGATTTTCTGCCAAAACAACACTATCTTCTTTACTCAGAAAGTCATAGAATTTTTCCAACTCATCAATTACCAATTGGCCAATTGAATGTCCTAA
The DNA here is from genome assembly GCF_033971885.1 of Absicoccus intestinalis. Taxonomy (NCBI): domain Bacteria; kingdom Bacillati; phylum Bacillota; class Erysipelotrichia; order Erysipelotrichales; family Erysipelotrichaceae; genus Absicoccus; species Absicoccus intestinalis. Next base: position 2,001 of record NZ_JALBUS010000012.1, read on the forward strand.
GAAATTGCTCTCATTAATATTATGTACGGTTAGAGTGCTGATCAGCTTTTCATTAAAGTTATACATCCGGTTCTTTTTTAAAAACTCTTCTAAGCAAACCTCTCCAAGCCTATCCTTATCACAAAGATGATGAACAGCAAAAGCCACACTCATTTTGAATCGAAGTAATGTTATTTGCTCTATATCTGACATACTTTCCGACAACAAAGAAATATAATGAAGCGAAACAGGATATCTAATATATGGAATACACCCATATTCTACGCATGACACAATAACATCTATCGCTTGTTGTATACATCCAAATACAAGTATAAAGAAATTATACGAGTCTGATTTATTCGCATCAATCATGTATTGTGTCTGTGATGATGCTATTCTAAATCGCTCTTCCAACGGAAGTGTGGAATCATCATCTTCGGAAAACATTATCAATCTTCCAATGTCTTCACGAGCAAAGCGAACAATATCTTCGATACTGTTACACTTTACAAAATAGTCATTTAGACTATTGATTCCATTAAAAAGACTTATGAATGCTTGTTCACCAGCCTTATAGAGTGAATTATGGTCATTTGACTGGTTAAGAAGCCTCAATGGCAATATGAGAATTTCTTCACGAATATTTTCTAACAGCTTCAGATTATCTTCCGCCGTCACTCCAATTTGCTTATACAGAAATTCTGCATCTTTTCCTTCTGGCATTTTGGTTTGCATTGTTGAATATCTGATCAATGGATCATCAAGAACATGCTTTTCTCCAATTATCAAAAAGGGTAAATGCTCATTATCATCAAAATCCATATAGGTTGCGGCCGTAAATACATAACTGTTTTTACCCGGAAACCAAGACTTTAGATATAGTTGTACTTCCTCAATATGACGAAGCCAAAACAGATTGATTTCATCTAACGCTTCCGGAGCATGGTGGCTTTTTAATTTCGGCAACAAAGCTGCGAGTAGTGTCTTATATTCAGATTGGATCAATTGAATTTTATTCAATAATAGGTTTGATTTCAAAATTTACTACCTCATTTAACAACTGTTCTGGGATACCATAAAGCTCGTTCAAAAAAGATATGGTTTTGTTCATAACCATAACACAATCTGGTAAAACTGTTTTCAACCTTGTTTGATCATCAATATCCGGGACACAATGATATTTGTGCGCCGGATTGTTACATTTCAACAGGGAAGATTCACGAATGGCTCCCCACAATCCATGTTCAAAAGAAGAATCGTAGTCATAATATAGGCCATAAAGATTTTTTTCATCAACACTTTCTGCCTTGATCCTTATGTTTTGCTTATCGAAGTATTTGGTGTCCATATCAATGAATTCTTCATCTTTGAATTCATTAACTAACGCTTCGACAAATTTTTCATCAAAGTGCGATTCGTCTGAAACGCCACTTTCTCTATGCCTTGCTAAAACCAACTTATACAAGCCAATGCCGTACAGCTGGTAATCACGCCATATATTATCGTGAGACGTTTCGTTTTTAACGAGATATTTCATCATAATATAGTCTTCTATCAGGACACGTACACAACTTCTACCCGAGATAGAATTAAACAATTGATGCTCATAAATCTCTTTTAGCCGCTTATACGAATATGTAGCAATGCCAAGTAAAACACTCATTTTTTCGTCAAGCGGATTAGTTGTTATAAATAATTCTGAAAGATACGCAAAAACTTCATACAGTTTTTCCATATATGCAGTAATATTTCTTTTTTCCTCTGGAAATTCAATAGCAAATACACTGCAATCTGTCATTTCGCTTACACACCTCCAAAATTCCTTTAAATATATAGAGTCAACTTTCTCAAAAGTCAAAATCATCATCTCAAGAGAACGTACCGAGGGACGAGCCATTCGCATTATTTCATCAGTGTGTTGAGATGTTGGATAAACAGCCAACAAATCCACCTGCTCTTTTAGAAGATGCACTTTTCCCGAAAGCAAATTGAAATAGAGGGCCACAAACCTAATATCAGTTGATTCATCGGATTGATGATCCATTATGTCACGCATTGTTTGAATTAGCGATTCGCACCTATCCTCAACGCTCTGATCGGAACAGTAAAAACACTCAGCAAAAATAGGTGCCTTGCTTGCCGTAAGGAAAATAGTTAATGGTACAAGTGCTTCTTTAGCCCCGATGTCAATGATGTAATCAAAAAATCTCTTTTGAATATCTATGTTAAGTTTTAGTATCTGAGACAATCGTGCGGTATATAGATTGGGAGCCAATTTATGTAATGTAGAAATAATTCCATAAGACTTTTTCAGTCCTTCATCTCGTCCGTAATATTTCAAAATTAAGCCAATCCAAAGATACTCTGGCATACGACCATAGGTCCATGACTTCTCGTCTTCAAGTTCATGCATCAATGGCAATGTATTTATTGGAGCTATAAATTTTCCCTTTTTAAAGGTATGCTCAGATAATTTGCTATGTCTCATTGCCTTTTACCTTTCATCTTGACTGCTACCGATTTTTACATCGGTTGTCCTAAAAATTAGCGGAAGCACCTCAAAGAAAAGCGCTACCCCTTCCGGTCTGAAATCCAGCTGAATCTCCCAGAATTCAACGCCTGCCTTCGCAGCATTCCTGAAGGTTTGTGACACCTCCTCATAGTGCGTTGACCTCAGACATTCCTTCTTTTCTGTTATACGATACTGGAAAACCTGCAGAAAAACAGCCTTCTCATGATCCTTAAGTGATCCAGCAAGATCGTTAAGGTGCTTTACCATCCTGTCAGTTGATGAAAACGGCTTGGCACGAGTCAACGAAATAGATAATCATTCCCTGCGCCTGTTCACATAAACGCGGTCAGGAACATATCCATTGCCTCGTTATCTATTCCTGTACTACCGTTCCGTTCCTGACTGCATTGGCAAAGGCTAAGATGCTTTCTGATTTCATGATAGCAAGTCCTTGTCTTTCATCGCCAAGTACCACCAACTGATCTCCAGGTGAAATCTCAAATATCTTTCTTGCTTTAGCAGGAATCACAATCTGCCCTTTATCACCTACAGTTACCATTCCGAAGAGATGTTTCCCTTTTGGTGGAAGCGGCATACCCATGCTATCCTCCGATTTATAATTGGCCAGATCATCAAGCGACACTTCAAATATTTCCGCAAGTTTTTTACACTTGTCCAAATCAGGAACAGTTTCTCCGGTTTCCCACTTTGCTACAGACTGCCGGGAAACGCCAACTATATCAGCTATATCTTCCTGCGTCATGTTTTTCATTTTTCTAAGTGTTATCAGATTGTCATGAAACATCGTTTTTTCTCTCTTTCTTTATTCCGAGCACCGCCCATCTGAAGAATGGTATTCTGGAGATTACGGCATTCAAGGCATATGCCACCACAAAGCCTGCAATCAAGCTGATAATATAAATCATAGTTGTCGGAAGATTACCTGGTTTTCCAAGAAGCAGGGCTGTTGTTGATATCCCAAGGTAATGAAATACATATAACCCAAAATTGTTTTTACTCATCCATATCGTAAAAGCGTTTTGCTTATCAGCACACTTTGCTGCACCGCTAAGAATCGCCATGCTTGCCAACCATCCGAAAACTGTAAACAGGATCGATCTGTTGATAGGGGCTTCCGCATAGTTGTCACCAAAGTACATGATGCAGAAGGCTGTTCCAACACCTACACCAAGAACAAGCAGCAATACAAAATATTTTTTCAGTGTCGCAATTACCTCATCATGTGAAAACACAAAGTAGCCAAGCAAGAAAGCAGCTCCGTAATATCCAAACCGATAAACCACAACAACCGGCGTGTTAAGAATCTGCGCTACTCCCCATATTACAAGAGCCATCAAAAATATCGCTATGAGGTTAGCCTTTCCACCCAATTTCCACAGCCTGTCCTTATCTATTTTTCTGACGAGAAGAAGAACCATCGAAAATAGCCAAAGCAGCTGTATGTACCACAGAACTCCCGTTCCGCTTAACACCATAATGAAATACTTGATTACGGCAGGTACTTCGTGCATGGAATCAAAAGCGTCGCTTATTGACATGCTGACATATCCCTGGATGAACTGAAACGCAAATAGTCCTACGGTAGAGGGAATAAGCAGCTTCCTTGTCCTGTTTTTCGCAAATTCCTTTGCGGTGTGACTGTCCAGATAATATCTGGAGCATATTCCCGATACAAGGAATAACAGAAGCATAAACCATGGATAGACCGCATATAGGAAAATGTCATAATACTGCATATCAAGAGAAGTAATCTTTCCAACTCCTCCGAGAATGCCTTCGCCATTATACATGTAAATCACATGATAAATGACAACCAAAACTACAGTTACCCATCTGATATTGTCTAAGTAGTATTTTCTCATGTATTTCTCACCTTTGCAATTTATTTTAACATTATTTTAATTGCAAGGCATACCCATGTCTATCAACCAAACCGAACATATATATCTCTGAAATGTTAAAACTGGTTGCGAAATCTAAAATTTCTTCAGCACAAAGCTCACCTCCCACAACCTCCCTTAGCTTGTATCCCTGACCAGCTTCACTTGATATCCGTCAATATATTTCCGCAGATATTCTTGATGCCGTTCAACATGGCATTGAACGCATCACTCCGCTGCCGCCGCTTTCTTTCTCTTCATCAATAAACTCATAGTCTCGACCAACCCCAAATAGTAAAATCGTTGACTCGTTTTCTGAAATAGTAAAATCGTAGCCACGCCACTGCTCCTGACCAGTTCCCTCAGACATAAAAAGAGGGCTTCCATCACACCGAGCACGTTCTGCTCCCGGTGACGGAAACCCCAGTAAATCAGGCTTTTTCAGCCCTTTTTCTTCAAGAATGTGTTAGTAGACAGACGGTCTCGATGTGCCTGGAGACACCGATATGAATGTCGGGGCTCCGTCTGAAATTGTCCGTTATTTTGATTCCAACTAAAATTATCGACCAGATTACAGGCTTATTCTATCACAAAGGGAACGCCACTGCCTCCAGATACAAACCCTTTAGCACCTCAATAAATTCATTCACTCCGTCTCTCGCATCATTCTTATGTGTGCACAAAACACAGGAAAAACTTTCTCTGCAGTCGAACGGTGTCCAAGCAAACTGCCCACTATGATCAGTTTTCAGAGGGGCTTATTTCAGGACCCCTGAAAACCAAAAGTATTATCATATTTGATCGTGATATGTATCATGTTCAATTCCTTTCTTGTACTAAAAAAGCACGATATCAATCGTGCTTCCTTGCTTTGCTTTTTTTGTACTGTTCCGGGAATGTATAATAGTTATATTTGTCCATAGCATTCTTTAAGTCGTTCGGACAATCCTTTGTAGGAATATACATTTCTCCAATTTCATGAGTATAAAATTCATCGTGACCAACAAATTTCATATAATTGCGATCAATCCTCATAATTTAACACCTGCCTCATCAATAATATACTTCACAAAGTTTGAATTCGTACCGTTTTCAGAGGGGCTTATTTCAGGACCCCTGAAAACCATAATTTCTATTGCATTTTGAACTGTTGTATATTTATTATCGATTTTACATTCCATATATAAAGTTTCCATCAATATTTTTCTTTCTTCTCTCGTTAATCGTATCTGATTGGATTGAATGCGTGTGCTATTTAAATCAACAAAAGCTCGAAACGGTTCAATCATATCATCTACATGATTAAGTGCATTCAATGAACTTTCGTGATGAATTCCTTTTGATAGTAAAAAGCCATGAGCAGCCAGAGATTTTGCCACACAACCTCGAACTATAGAATAGCCATAATTCAATCGACTATTCACTGCGCTTTCACATCTTCTATTCAATCCAGGATAATAATATTGAAAATACTTATGAGCTGCCAAAGCTTCTACATTTTCTCTATCTCCATAATGAATTTGTTTTGAATAGGAAACAATCTCCTGGACACCTGTTTTCTCTAATAATCGCAAAACACTGGCTTGATTGTATATTTTGCAGGAAATAATCTGATTCCAAAGGATATTTCGTTTCCTTTTTGATAGTAGCAACTGTTTTTCCATTGTTATGGATTGTCTTGAATTGTTGATAAAAGAAAGGGTCATCGTACTTGGTAAATATTTTTGATTTAACGTTAAGAAGAGAACATGATTCTCTGCCAATATGGAAAGGTCATTGGTTGATAATCGGATATTCTGTCCCTGCGCAATTATTATGGACAGTTCATGAATCGGAACAAAGAAAATTTGATCTTCTTGTATAATTTTTAATTGGTAATTCTGGATATGTAGTTCACAAGGATTCGTTATTTCAAGTATTCGCTGGTGCATAAAAAATTATATATGTATCCTATAACCTACATATAAGTTTGCTACCTTTTTTATTTATATCATGAAACAAGAGATCTATTTATTCAATGGTAAACGCCTATTTTAACACATATTTTATTTAGTCTGACGCTATAAAAGAGACGGCATAGTCCACATTGAATCGTGTTTCTATCCATGTCTTTGATAATGGAATCATATTCTGGCTGATATCATTAACTCGATTGCATAAACAATCATCAGGTGGAATAGGTAGAGATGTTATCTTTTTCTGAGATACGCCCTCTCCTTTATGAACAGATAATATAAAATCGGAAACATTTTGACCAATACGTAGTCAGAAAGTTGCAGTTCTTTTTTCATTTATTATGACTGTTACAAAGATGTTTCTTTGAAAATAAAGTAATGTTCTGCAGTACATATCATCTTTCCATGCAACTGTTTCTGTTTATTCGTAGATGCAGACGTTTGATTTGATTCTGCGTTTTTCATCACGATGAAAATTTGTTTGAATGCTCATTTACCATTACATGCAAACGGAATCATCCCAATTTTCATCAACCATTTCTCCCTTCTTAGATTTCCTTAAGAGAAACAGGGTAAGCCCGACTAAAGTAACAAGGGACGGCAAAATGCTTAGGATAGAGGTTCTGCATTCATGTTCCCACACCATTTTGTCCTGAGTCCCGATTTATACGATGCATCCCAAATGCTAGTGCCGATAGAGTGAGCACTACCCAGATGGTCTTGGCACTCTTTTTTCAAAAGCATTCTGAAAAGCGTTCAGCACCACATCTCAAAACAAGATTTCCTCAAAAATACCAGTCAGCACATAAGTAATAATTGTGGATACAAGCTGTACAGTATAAGAAAAATACCCAGGATCAGCTCGGATTCCACTAAGTACCAACTGGGCAATCGCAATAGTTATAATGGACAAACCAATGAAAAAATCATGTACAAAACTTTTCCCATCCGGGGTTGCCAAAATTACGACAATAAGGAGGACAAGCCGAAAAGCTTCCCTAGAATTTCCTACAGATTTCCGGTAATGTTTGCGTGCTTATCAATTTTCAACATAATAAAATCGCTATGACCAAAATTCCAAATAAAAAATATTGATGGGCCTTTTCTACTTCTATATACATGAAGTTTCCTTTCTGCACAACGTGTTAGATATTTAGAAAGTACGATTATTATCGTTGCCATTGAATTTAAATAAAATCATTCCTATTGGGTGTTTCTGTAAACCTTTTAACCAAATAACGAAAAGTTTATGATCCGTTCTCCTGTACTGAGGCATGAGCACCTTCTCTTCCACTTTCAAATAAACGTATTTCAGAGGCCTTAAAAGTATTGTACCCTCTGAAAACACTCAGCATGTCCTTCATTTTTATATCCACTGAGTCTATATCTATTTGCTACTTTTCTTATAAATAGCATGAAACAAGAGTTTGTTATATTCAATGTCATAAAAAAAGTTAGAAAATCATCATACAGACTTCCTAACTTTCTTATCTTTTCCTGTTGTCACAAAAAGAATACCGCCACTGACAAATAATAAAGCGACCCATGTGGTCCATGCAAAGGCCTGAGCATATTCATGTAATAAGAAGGCAGAAATAAATACGCCTAAAACAGGAATCAAACTGTTAAAAATACTGATCGTGCTGACGGGATTTGACTGCAATAAAAGGCTCCATAATGTATAGGCAAGAGCCGATAAACATGCCAAATAAAGCAGCACAAGCCAGCCACTTATTGGGCCATGGGGAAAATGACCACCTTGTAACAATCCCATGCCTATAAGCAATAAACCACCCACTAAAAATTGTGAACCACTCAATTGCACAGGATCTTCTTTTTGGGTAAAGCGATTGATCAAACAAGAGGAAATGGCGGCACTGACCTGAGACAATAAGACCAAGATCGTTCCGAGTTCCAATCCGAAGGAGAAGTGATTCATGACCAGGATCCCAAAAAAGCCACATATGACACCAATCAATTTATTGCTTGTCATCTTTTCCGTTCGAAACACATAACACGCAAATAATAAAGAGAATAAAGCACCGGTTCCATTCACGATTGCGGCTCGTACACCACTGGTATGTGCCAATCCCAGATAGTAAAAAATATATTGAGCACCTGTCTGAAAAATGGCCAACCACAATATGGAAGGAATATGTACCCGCCATTTTTTATGGGGATGTAAAAGTCGATCCACCAATAAGACCAAGATGCCGGCTAATGCAAATCGTGATCCTGCAAAAACCAAAATAGAAGCGGTATCTTGTGGATCCATCGCAAATAAAGCATATCCCTTTTTAATGAATGGACCGGCTGATCCCCACAAAGAACAACAAAAAATGGCAATCAAAGTCACAAACCAAGACTTCTTCCAAATCGTCATTTCATGGCCTCTTTCTTTTCTTCCAATTCCATCCAACGTTCGGTTGCGGCTTCTAGCTTCTTATCCAGTTCATCTCGTTGTTTTGATAAAGGTTGCAACTTTAAATAATCCGTTCCTGCTTCTTGCATCCATTGATCCAATTCCTTGATTTTATTTTCATAGGTTTCCATCAAAGCCGGCAATTGTTCCAATTCCTTTTTCTCGGCATACGGCATCGTCTTGCGCTTTGGTATTGTTCCTCTTTTTATTGTTTCTTTTTTGATGGGTTGGAGCTTTGCTTTATAATCCGAATAACCACCCAAATACATCTTCCATGTATGATCTTTTTGATAAACAAAGACTGAATCACAAACACGATCTAAAAAATAACGATCATGACTCACCGTAATGATGGCGCCACTAAAGGCATCCAAATAATCTTCCAATACTTCCAATGTCATGATATCTAGATCATTGGTTGGTTCATCCAACAATAAAATATTAGGTGCCTGCATCAATACCCGACACAAATACAATCGTCTTCTTTCACCACCGGATAATCGTGCCAATGGCATATAGTGCATCTTCTTGTCAAAAAGAAACCGTTCCATCATCTGTGAAGCCGTTAATGATTCTTTTCCATAAGAGATCACATGGGCTACTTCTTCAATATAATCAATGGCACGCATAGAAAGATCCACTTGATCATCCCCTTGACGAAAATAACCAATACGTACGGTCTGCCCATATGAAATCGACCCTTGCGTGGGTTGTAAATCTTGATCAAGAATATTTAAAAAAGTGCTCTTTCCACATCCATTGGGACCAATGATACCAATGCGATCATTTCGCTTTAAGCGATACGAAAAATCATGAAATAACTCGTGTTGACCATATTGAAAGCCCATATGCTCCCATTCAATAGTTTCTTTACCCAAACGAGAAGAGACCGATGTCAGTTGCAAGTTTTTTTCATTGATCATAAACCGTTCTTTTCGCAAATCCTCAAAACGATGCAACCGTGCTTGTTGCTTGGTGGATCGTGCTTGTACACCTGCACGCACCCACGCCAATTCTTTTTTATACAATTGATAAGCTTTATGTGCCTGTGCTTGCTCTCGTTCTTTTCGTTGGGCTTTCGCCTCTAAAAAGGCTTCATAATTGCCCGAATATGTATAGAAACGTCCTTGATCGATTTCCACAATCTTGGTGCATACAGACTCTAAAAAATAACGATCATGCGTGACCATAAACAATGCACAACGCAAATGTTGCAGATAGTTCTCTAACCATTCCACCATATCTTCATCCAAATGATTGGTTGGTTCATCCAACAATAAGACATCACAAGGTTGCAACAAAACAATGGCCAACGCCAATCGCTTTTTTTGTCCACCCGATAAAGTTTCGATCTTTAAAGAAAAATCACTGAAACCCAATTTGGTTAAAATGGATTTCACTTCAAAATCCTCTTTGTCTTTGCGATATTGATGAATTTCATCCCAAATGGACTCTTGTTGAAAGACAGGATTTTGCGGCAAATACGCAATTTTAAGTCCCTTCTTACAAAGAATCTCGCCCCGATCTTGACCCGATTGCGTAGCTAAGATCTTTAATAATGTGCTCTTTCCTGTACCATTGGTACCAACCAACGCCACTTTATCCTGATTTTCTAAAGTTAGATCGACATCCGTAAACAAGGTGCGATCATTAATGGTCTTTTTCAGACCATGAACACTGATCCATACCATAAATACCTCCACTTAAAAAAAGTGAAGTAGAAAGATCTACTTCACCAATTCAACGATGGCCATTGGCGCTGCATCGCCACGACGAATTCTCGTTTTGACAACGCGTGTGTATCCACCATTACGATCTGCATACGCAGGTCCAATTTCGTTAAACAATTTTTGTAAAGCGGTTGTTCCATTGTCATCCACTTCGACATCGCGAACATAAGCTGCGGCTCTACGACGAGCAGCCAAATCATTTTGTTTCGCTAATGTGATCAAGTGATCCATGACAGCAGATAATTCTTTCGCTTTCATTTCTGTCGTTTCTAATTGTTCTGCTTCGATCAAAGAAGTAGCCATGTTGCGCAACAAAGCCTTACGATGATCCGCAGTACGACCCAATTTACGATTCTGCATCGTGATCCTCCTTATTCATACGATTTAAAGAACAAACCAAGCTGGTACATTTTGTCCTTTACTTCTTTTAATGACTTTTTACCTAAATTCTTGACATGCATCATTTCATCTTCTGTTTTTTGTGTCAATTCATCTACTGTCTGAATGCCAGCTCGTTTCAAACAGTTATAGGAGCGAACCGATAAATCTAAGTCCTCGATCATCATCGTATTGACTTTCGTTGTTTCTTCTTCGACTGGTTCTTGTACTAAGAAGCTCTCTTCCAATTCTAGATCAGCCACAGGAAGGATTGCATCCAAATAATCAATCACAATTCCAGCTGCTTCACTGATCGCATCCAATGGTGTGATCGATCCATCGGTCGTTACGGAAATATGAACTTTATCATACTTTTTATCAAAACCAATACGAGCTGGTTCTGATAAATAATCAGCTTTTTCAATCGGTGTAAACTTCACATCCAAAGGATGATACGTTTCTGGCAACTCATAATCGAATTGAATTTCTTGTGCGCTTTTATATCCAGTTCCCTTCGCAATTAAGATATCCATTTCCAAATGGGAACCTTTTTCTAAATTACAGATGATTTGTTCCGGATCAACAATGGATACACCTTCTGGACAAATCAAATCTGCACTTTGGACCAGCGCAGGCCCTTGTTTTGAAATATGCAACGTGACGGGACCGTCAACTTCACTTGTTAATTTGATAGATTTTAAATTCAAACCCACCATGGTCGTATCTTCCGATACACCTTCAATGGTCAAAGCATTGGCATCGGTTCCCTGCACCTGGAAACCAATCACACGACAACCAGGCAAATCCGACATCATCGCACTGCAAATCGTGTGGCCAATCGTTGTTCCAAAGCCTCTTTCTAATGGTTCAAAAATATAGGAACCAGAAGTATTTTCATCATTACAAGACTCTAGATGAAAAATGGCTCTTTCAAATTCCTGCATTCTAGTCCTCCTTTACTATCCACGAGGTCGTTTTGGTGGACGACATCCATTGTGTGGAATTGGTGTAACATCATTGATCATCTTGATCTCAAGTCCAGCAACTTGCAATGCTCGCACAGCCGCTTCTCGTCCTGGACCTGGTCCTTTGATCTCTACACTCACCGTCTTCATACCATGATCAGCTGCTGCTTTACCAGCGGCTTCACCAGCCAACTGAGCAGCATATGGTGTGCTCTTGCGGCTGCCTTTGAATCCTAAGGCTCCTGCACTGGACCATGATACCGCATTTCCTTGTTCATCTGTGATCGTTACGATCGTGTTATTGAAAGTTGAGTGGATATGTGCAACTCCACGCGCAACATTCTTTTTTGCACGACGTTTTGCTTTGGTTTTCTTCTGTGCCATACTCTACGCAACCTCCCTATTTCTTCTTGTTTGCCACTGTCTTGGCTTTTCCTTTACGCGTACGCGCATTGGTCTTTGTTCTCTGTCCTCGTACAGGCAATCCTTTTCTATGTCGGATACCACGATAACAACCAATCTCCATCAATCGTTTGATGTTCAATTGAACTTCGCGTCGAAGATCTCCTTCGACTTTAATGTTGTCGATTTCTTTACGAATCGCATTCATCTGCTCATCGCTCAGATCTTTTACACGAATATCTTCACTGACTTTTGCGTTTTCCAATACTTTCTTCGCTGTACTGTTTCCAATGCCATAAATATAGGTCAATGAAACAACGACGCGCTTATTGTTTGGAATATCTACACCTGCAATACGTGCCATTTCTTCCTCCTGTTAGTTTCCTTGTCTCTGTTTGTGCTTAGGGTTCTCACAGATTACCATGACTCTTCCCTTACGTCGAATGACTCGACATTTATCGCACATTGGTTTTACGGATGGTCTTACTTTCATATAAATAACCTCCTACTTTCTTCTAAATGTAATACGCCCACGTGTTAAATCATAGGGTGAAATTTCTACGGTTACACGATCACCTGGTAAAATGCGAATGTGGTGCATACGGATTTTACCAGAAACGTGAGCCATGATTTCGTGTCCGTTTTCCAATTTCACTTTAAAAGCCGCACTTGGTAAAGTATCTACAACGATACCATCTAATTCGATCACATCTTGTTTAGCCATGAACCTTGACTCCTCCTTTTCTGATGAAATGATAGGCATAAAAAGCCAATTACCATTATACTAAACTTTAAACACCTTGCCAAGTAAAAAAAAACAGGCCAAGCCTGTTTCAAACCCTTGGTGACCTGTAGGCGATTCGAACGCCTGACCCTTTGATTAAAAGTCAAATGCTCTACCAGCTGAGCTAACAGGTCAAAAAAAAAGTGGTGCCGACTAAAGGAATTGAACCCTCAACCTACTGATTACAAGTCAGTTGCTCTACCAATTGAGCTAAGTCGGCAAAAAAAATGGAGCAGGTGATGAGAATCGAACTCACGTAGTCAGCTTGGAAGGCTGAAGTTCTACCATTGAACTACACCTGCATAAAAAAATGGTGACCCGTAGGCGATTCGAACGCCTGACCCTTTGATTAAAAGTCAAATGCTCTACCAGCTGAGCTAACGGGTCACGATGGTGCCGACTAAAGGAATTGAACCCTCAACCTACTGATTACAAGTCAGTTGCTCTACCAATTGAGCTAAGTCGGCAAATATCAAATGGTGGAGGTTAACGGGCTCGAACCGCTGACCCTCTGCTTGTAAGGCAGATGCTCTCCCAACTGAGCTAAACCTCCAAATGGAGCAGGTGATGAGAATCGAACTCACGTAGTCAGCTTGGAAGGCTGAAGTTCTACCATTGAACTACACCTGCATAAAAAAGTGGCTGGGGTAGCTGGATTCGAACCAACGAGTGCAGGAGTCAAAGTCCTGTGCCTTACCGCTTGGCTATACCCCAATAAATGGTGGAGGAGGACAGATTCGAACTGTCGAACCCGAAGGAACTGAGTTACAGTCAGCCGCGTTTAGCCACTTCGCTACCCCTCCAAAACTATTTAAATGGTGGAGGTTAACGGGCTCGAACCGCTGACCCTCTGCTTGTAAGGCAGATGCTCTCCCAACTGAGCTAAACCTCCGTCATTGCTTGGCGCTTTTATATATTACCAAGAGACGTACTCTTTGTCAAATCATTTTCTGTACTTTTTTTAATAATTCTTGATATCGTTTTTTCAAAGCACAAGTACAAGCCGAACGCATTGCCTTTTCGTTTACCCGATGATTGATGTGTACCACATTTTGATCTTGCATGACCACGATCGTACCTTGAATGCATTCTCTTGGTTTTCCATAAATACTTTTGATACGAATGGCACCAAAACGACGACACAGACTCAGGTCCACATCCGAATGCATTTGAAAATAAGGAATGGAATACAACACCGTATCGGATGGTGAAACAATATAAGCGGGCACCCCCATTTCTTCCAACAAAGGCTGCCATTCCATACAAAGACGCAATGCACGCACACTTTTCGGCTTATCCAATGCATCCAATACAAATATCATATACGTTCCTTGTGTATGTCTCAGTAATTCTTTCATTTGTAAATGTATTGTAGCATTCTTTTTTCAATAGTAAAATAGATGTATGGAATACATTGGATTAGATATTGGTACCCACACCATACGTTACATCAAAGAAAATACTATTTTATTTGATCAAGCGTCCCTATTGGCTTTTGATACCAATAAAAAAACAATTGCGATTGGCACCGAAGCTAGTCAACTGCGCGGTACACGACATGTCCGTAACTATCGCCGTCTATCTGAACTTTATAGCTATTTGGATGAAATCTTTAATCGCTATGAAAGTTTTCGTTTGTTTCACAAAACAACTGTCTTCTTTACCACTCCTTCTACCTTTGATAAAAAACAATGTGAAAAAATACGTCATCATATTCTCGAACAAGGTGCGACACAAGTTATCTATGATAAAGAACTTTGGTGTGCAGCCATTGGCGCCAAACTGCAAATTAACACATCCATCTCCGCATGTATGTTATATATGGGACATGCCTCTTGTGATATTGCCTGTTTTTCAAATGGCATCATTCAAAAAGAAAGTCATTCACCATATGGTGGTGCCCAAATTCTACAAACTTTCTATCGATGGATCCAAAAAAAATACAATCTTCAAGTCAGTCAACCCTTTATCGAACAGATATTGTTCCAATTTGGTCAAAGTCGTGAACCCATCCTGATCCACGGCACCGATATACGAACCCAACAAAATCGCAGCATTTCCATTTCTCAAGATCAAATTGGTCAAATTTTATCACGCATCGTGTACACATGGAGCCAATGGATCTATACCTTCTTGACCACTTTATCCAATCAACAACAAGGTGACCTGGCAAAACGAGGCATTGTCTGTTGCGGTGGTCTCATGGAAATTCCTCAAATCGATACCATTTTACGTCAACAACTTCATATTCCCTTTTTTATCAGTCCCAATCCGCAATATACCATTGCTTATGGCATCATGACCATCTTAGACCGTTTAAAAGAAGAAGATGAACAAAAAAAATAGAAGCTATCGATTTTCGATAACTTCTACTTTTACTACATTATCTGGTTCAAGATCATATGTAACTTTCGCAAATTCCTCTAAGTGATTTTCCAACATATCATGGACCATTGAATAAACAGCTTCTTTATCTTCATCACTCTTGCATTTATACTCAATCGTTGTATCAATTCGCTTTGGAAGATTTGCATGTTTCAATTCTTTTAAAATATGTGACATTGCCCTAACCTCTGTTCTCAGTCTATGATAAAAGTCCCTTTTTGTCAAACCTCATAATATGCCAATAAATCCGCTGGCTTCAATGCCGCTTTTTCCTTGGCATTAAAATCCTTACGAATCCTACCATCATGAAAAACCAATAAACGATTGCCATTTTCCAATGCATCTTTCATATTGTGCGTGATCATTAAAGCCGTAATATGCTCTTCCTTGATCAAAGCATTCGTTATCTCCAAAATTTTCTTAGCACTATTGGGATCCAATGCCGCAGTATGTTCATCCAGCAACAAGACTTCCGGTGGATTTAAGACCGCCATCATTAAAGCAACCGCCTGGCGCTGTCCGCCCGACAACAAACCAATGGGCGTTTTCATGCGATCTTCCAAACCCATATGTAAGGTTTTTAATTTCTCTGCAAAGAAAGCACGATCCTGTTTATTGACAGCAATCGAAAACAAACCACGATTGGAACGAGAATAAGCCAATGCCAAATTTTCTTCCACACTCAAATGACTCGCCGTCCCCATGGAAGGATCCTGAAATAATCGACCAATATTTCGAGCACGCACATGCTCTTTTTCATGGGTGATATCTTTACCACCCAAAATGATCTTACCCTCACTAACGGATAATTTTCCAGCAATGACATTAAAGAAAGTAGATTTACCTGCTCCATTGCTTCCTAAGATCGTAATAAAATCACCATCATTGACATCTACGCTGACATGCGACAACGCTTTCTTTTCTAATGAAGTTCCTTGATTAAACGTAACCGATACATCTTGTAGACTAAGCATTTTCTGGCCCCTTTCTTTTACGTAAATATGGAATCGAAATGGTAATGGCAACTAAGATAGCAGAAATCAAGTTCATGTCGCCAGATGGAACACCAAACTGCAAAGCCAACGTATATAAGAACCGATAAATACAAGCCCCTAAAATTGCTGCAAACAAACCAAAACCAATGGTATGTTTTTGTAAGATGGCTTCACCAACAATGATACCAGCTAAACCAATGACCATCATTCCGGTACCACCAGTCACATCCGCAAAATGATTGTATTGCGCAAACAAAGCACCCGATAAAGCAACCAATCCATTGGATAACGCAAAACCAATGATCTTCATCGTATCCGCATTGATCGAACTGGAACGAACCATCGCTTCATTGTTTCCCGTAGCGCGAATGGCCAGTCCCAAATTGGTCTTAAAAAACCAATACAGCAAGAAACCAATCAAGGCAACGATTGGGATCAATGCCAACAAAGGCTGATCGATCTTATCGAAAATAGTTGCATTGGCCGGATCTAAAGAAATCAAAGGCATATTGGGTAGATTGCCCATGATACGCAAATTGATGGAATACAACCCAGTCATTGTAATGATACCCGCTAATAAAGGCTGAATATGCATCTTGGTCTGCAACAAGGCCGTAATGATCCCACAAACGCATCCTGCCAAAAAAGCCGCAAATAAACCAATCATCGGTGCTCCTGCCATCGTCATGATGGCTACTGTCGCTGCACCCGTTGAAAAAGACCCATCCACGGTCAGATCGGGAATATCTAAGATACGAAACGATATATATACACCCAAAGATAATACCGATAAAACCAATCCCAATTCAATTGCTTTTAATATAACTGCACTTGACATATTTTCTCCCCTCTATCCTACGATTTGTAGCTTCTTATTCTGCGCAACGGAATCCGGCAAAGTGATACCCAATTGTTTTAACGTCTTTTTATTCACATAAATAAATAAATCCTTTTTATAGACTTTTACCGGAATATCACCCGCTTTTTTGCCCTTAAGGATCGCATCGACCATATCGGCGGTTTCTTTTCCCAATTGGGCATAGTCAATCCCGACCGTGGCCAATCCTCCATCTTTTACCATTGAATCGGCACCAACATAATAAGGAATTCCTGCATCCGTAGCCGTCTTGGAAAGAGAAGGCATGGCACTAGCCACCGTATTGTCATTGGGTGATAAAAGCACATCCACCTTTTGACACAAAACCGAAGCCGATGTCTCTAATTCGGTGATGTCTTTTCCGGTTCCTTCAATCAAGGTCAATCCATGACTGGCACAATACGACTTTGCCTTTTTTAAGTTTGCCACACTATTGGTTTCTGAAGCATTGTACAAAAAACCAACCGTTTTCATATTTGGCGTTAGCGTCTTGGCTAATTCCAAGATTTGATCGATCTGTACCTCATCACTTGTCCCTGTGATATTTCCACCTGGATGTTTTAGATTGGAAACCAATTGAGCCCCAATCGGATCGGAAACAGCAGAAAATACCACCGGGATATTTTTCGATACACGCGCGGCCATTTGTGCGGTTGGTGTCGCAATGGCCACGATCACATCACTTTGTTTATCTTCAAATTGATTCACGATC
Organism: Absicoccus intestinalis; assembly: GCF_033971885.1. Lineage (NCBI taxonomy): Bacteria > Bacillati > Bacillota > Erysipelotrichia > Erysipelotrichales > Erysipelotrichaceae > Absicoccus > Absicoccus intestinalis. The sequence continues at coordinate 20,001 of NZ_JALBUS010000012.1, forward strand.
GAATTCAAATTGGCCACTTGACCCGAAGCATCGGCATAATTCAATTCAATGTTCTTGCCATCGACATAGCCCAATCGCTTCATTTCTTTTTTGAAATTATCACGAATCAAATTGAGTGATGGATGCGAAACCAATTGAGCAACCGATACGACCGGTTTATCATGTGCCATGGATTGACAACCACTCAAAGATAAGCTCAATGCCAATATGGCAGCTAATATTTTCTTCATACACACCCTTCTCTCTAATAAAAAAGCCTGTATGTAAAAACATACAGGACAAAATACAAATTCTGCGGTACCACCTGAATTGATATCATTCGATATCCACTCATCCATTTAACGCATGGCACGTCTTGGCTACTCTATTCACCTCGCCCTCGGAAGTCCATTTGCGAAATTGTTACCATCTGGCTTGCACCATCCCAGACTCGCTTCGGCACATCTTTTCGTTTGATCTCTTCTTCAACGGTTTGTTTTATCATACCGGATGGTTAAGCGAAAATCAACCCAACATCATCCGATCATTCGCAAATTCATCGCCATGTGCTTCGGCAAATTTTTTCAACAAATCATTCACTGATAATTTTTGTTTCTCTGCACCACGCACATCATAGATGATCTTACCTTCATGCATCATGATCAAACGATTGCCAATCGCAATCGCATCCTTCATATTATGCGTGATCATCAATGTCGTTAAATGTTGGGATTCGACAATTTCGACCGTTAGATCCAATACCTTCTTTGCGGTACGAGGATCCAAAGCCGCCGTATGCTCATCCAGCAACAACAATTTTGGCTCAATCAAAGTGGCCATCAATAAAGTCAAAGCTTGTCTTTGGCCACCCGACAACAAGCCCACTTTACTGGTCAGACGATCTTCCAGACCGAGACCCAGTCGTTTCAATTCTTCTTTAAACTGACTTTCTTCCTCTTTGGTCACGCCCCATTTTAAAGAACGTGATTTACCACGACGATTGGCCATCGCCAAGTTTTCCAGAATGCTCATATTCGAAGCTGTTCCCATCATTGGATCTTGGAAGACACGACCAATCAAAGACGCTCGTTTGTATTCTGGTGCCAAAGAAATATCTTTTCCGGCCACATAGATATGACCACAATCAATCGGATATACTCCCGCAACCATGTTCAACATCGTGGATTTTCCGGCACCATTGCCACCAATGACCGTCGCAAAATCACCAGGTTCTAAATGTAAGTTGAGATCATTCAATGCTTTTTTTTCATTGATGGTTCCCATATTGAACGTTTTAGAGACATGTTCGATCCTAAGCATGATCACCCATCTCCTTTCCGGTCAATTTTTTATACATGGCCAATTGTTTTCGATGATCTAAGATCACCGGAACAGTCAAAGCAATACCAACTAAGATGGCTGTAAATAATTTCAGATCATCCGTTGATAAACCCAGCTGTAAAACGATGGCCACAATGATACGATAAATGATCGAACCAACCACGATTGACAACAAAGCCACAAAGAAATTTCCTTTACCACGAAAGATCACTTCACCAATGACGATCGAAGCCAATCCAATCACAATGGCACCAATACCCTGCTTGACATCCGCATATCCTTGCGATTGCGTGACCAAAGCACCAGACAAGGCAACCAACCCATTGGAAAGCATCAAACCAAGTAGCTTCGTTGTATTGGTATTGACACCAAGGGCACGAACCATATGTTCATTATTTCCTGTCGCACGAATGGCCGACCCCATTTCCGTTCCAAAAAACCAATACAACAATAAAGAAACAACCAAAACAAAAATGACACCAATGATCAAGACTGACCAAGAAGATAAAATATGGGTCCAATTGTGGAAAATCTTAAACATGGTCGGACTTGCCAATAACGGCAAGTTCGAACGAGACATGATTCGCAAGTTAATGGAATATAGTCCAATTTGCGTCAAGATACCAGCCAAGATAGCCGGAATTTGACATTTTGTATGAAGTAGACCCGTAATACCACCAGCAATCAAGCCAGAAATAAATGCGCATAAAACAGCAATCAATGGATCTACACCATGTAGGATGGCAACCGCACAAACAGCACCACCTGTCGCAAAGGAACCATCCACACTTAAATCGGCAATATCCAACAAACGAAAGGTGATATATACACCCAATGCCATGACACCCCAAAGCACACCTTGACTAATGGCACCTTGTATAGCTAGTAGTATATTCATGCATTATTCTCCTATATCTGTCGCATCTTTATACTCATCGGGAATGGTGATTCCCAATTGATTCGCAACTTTACGATTGATGTACAATTGTAGATCATCCTTCGATTGATATTGGATCTTCATTGTCGCAGGATCTGCACCATTTAAGATCTTCACAGCCATCTTACCGGCTTGTTCCCCTAATTTTTCATAATCAATCGAATACGTTGCCAATCCACCACCTTCACACATATTGGATTCACCAACAATGCAAGGTAAATTATTTTCATTTGTCACCGAAGTCACACTCGAAATACTTTCTGCCAACATATTATCGGTAGGAATATATACCGCATCAACCTTACCAACCATCGATTCAGCTACTTGCTGGATCTGATTTGTTTCACTGACCGTGAAATCTTGCGATTCCATTCCTGCCTTTTCAATCGCTTTACGCGCTAATTTTGCCTGCACGATCGAGTTATCTTCACTCGAACAATACATGATTCCAACCTTTTTGGCATTGGGAACCAATTTCTGCAACAGTTCAATTTGTTCTTCAACCGGATTCAAATCACTCGTACCCGTTACATTTTCACCTGGTTTTTTATTGGATTGGACCAACCCAGCCGCTTTTGGATCGGTAACCGCCGAGATCACGATTGGAATATCATCGGTTTTTCCTTTTGCCGCCTGTGCTGCCGGTGTCGCAATCGCATAAATCAAATCATCCCCATCATTCACAAACTTATTGGCAATGGTCTCGCAATTCGATTGGTCATTTTGCGCATTCTTGAAATCAATCTGACTCTTTTTATACCCAGCCTTTTTCAATTGTTTGACAAAACCATCATACGCTTTATCCAAAGCTGGATGCTCAGTGTACTGAATCACACCAATCTTCACGTCACTCTTGTCTTTCGTTGCGGTTCCACTGCTACAAGCAGTCATGGAAAGGCCCAATGCAATCGCAAGGGCAATTTTGCTTATTTTTTTCATTTCCCTTCTCCTTCTTACATTTTCTTACATTTTAACACATACGCTTACATAAAAAAAGCAGATATCCATTTTGAATATCTACCCTGCAAAATAAACGATATAACCCTGCACAAAAATGATGAGGATCAATAAAGGAATAATGACACTACAATACCATCGAACTGATTTTGGAAATCGAATACCCTGTCCACTATTGGCTTCCTGCAAGAAATGCTTCCATCCCCAACCTTTTTTGGCAGTACAAAACAATACATAGATCATTGATCCCAAAGGCAATAAATTATTCGAAACAATAAAATCCTCAAGATCTTGGATGGTTGTACCCGCACCCAAAGGTTGAATAAAAGACCATACATTGAAACCCAATGCACAAGGCAAAGATAAGAACAATACCCCAAAACAACTCACCAATAAATTTTGCGTACGATTCCATCCCGTTAATTCTTTGGTCATGGTCAGGATGTTTTGAAAAACCGCAATAATGGTCGTGAAAGCCGCAAAACTCATAAATAAAAAGAACAAAGCACCCCAAATATTGCCACCCGCCATATTCGCAAAAATATTGGGCAAAGAAACAAAAATCAAACCAGGTCCTTGTCCTGGATCGATATGATACGCAAAACAAGCCGGGATCACGATCAATCCTGCTACAATGGCAACAAACGTATCCAAGGCAACCACCTGCATCGCTTCCGAAGTCAAACGTCGATCTTTATCAATAAAAGAACCAAAGATTGCGATGGCCCCGATGCCTAAAGATAACGTAAAGAAGGCTTGTCCCATAGCCGCAAAAATCACATTTCCAATGCCATATTGTGTCATTTTATGAAAATCAGGCACGAGATAATATCTCAAACCAGCACTAGCACCTGGCAAAGTCACTGAACGAATCGCTAAAATGACCATCAAACCCAATAAACAAATCATCATGGTCTTAGAAACTTTTTCTAAACCGTCTACTAATCCTTTGGATACCACAAAAAAGCCCAGTACGACAACAAAGATCATATACCCAACATTGATACTTGGACTGGCCAACATATGGTTAAACGTCGCCGTGATTTGTTCTGCACTCGCATTTTGAAAAGAACCAATGATCATTTTATAGAAATAATACACCATCCAACCACAGACAGTCGTGTAAAACATCATTAATAAATAATTTCCAATCAAACACCAATATTTCATCCAGTGCCAATGCGTTCCTTTTGGCTCAAGGACATCAAACGATTGCGCCGCACTTTTTTGACTGGCCCGACCTACACTGTATTCCATGACCATGACAGGCAAACCTAAGATCAATAAAAAAAACAAATAAATCAATACAAAAGCAGCACCCCCATATTTTCCCGTAATATATGGGAAACGCCAAACATTTCCTAATCCAATAGCACAACCAGCACTGATCAAGATAAATCCCAATCGGCTGGAAAAACGATCTCGCATATTCAACTCTCCTTACATAACGGTACAATAGTATCAATAATCTGTATTTATTTCAATGATTCATCGTTTATGGTACAATCAAAAGGTATGTAGAAAGGAGTCCTTATGACACTGATATTACCTGAAAATTACGATCCTGTCTTGGATATACGCCATACCCAAGAAGCCATCAAATACATTCGTGACACATTTCAAAGAGAATTCGGCAACGAACTCCATCTTTCCCGCGTTTCCGCACCACTTTTTGTCACCAAAAGCTCGGGCTTGAACGACAATCTAAATGGCGTAGAAACCCCTGTACATTTTGATATGAAAGCTCTTCCGAATGAAGACATTGAAGTTGTGCATTCACTTGCCAAATGGAAACGATTTGCACTTAAAAAATACGGTTTCCAAATGCATACCGGCCTTTACACCAATATGAATGCGATTCGCAAAGATGAAGACCTCGATAATTTACACTCTGCCTATGTGGATCAATGGGATTGGGAAAAGATCATCACCAAAGAAGAACGTAACGAAGAAACGCTTCGCCAAGTCGTTCGTCATATTTTTAAAGTGATCAAACACATGGAACACGAAGTTTGGTACAAATATCCAGAAGCGGTCAATCATCTACCCGACGATATTCACTTCATCACAACGCAAGAACTATTGGATCTCTATCCTAATCTGGATGCACGCCAGCGAGAAAATGCGATTGCTAAAAAATACGGTTGTGTCTTCATCATGAAAATTGGCGATACCCTTTCCAATGGCGAAAAACATGACGGACGTGCTCCCGATTATGATGATTGGCAACTCAATGGCGACATCATGTTCTGGTTTGAACCCCTCCAATGCGCATTGGAAATCAGTTCTATGGGCATTCGTGTTGATGAAAATTCTTTGGTTGAACAATTAAAGAAAGAAAATTGTACGGAACGCATGGAATTACCTTATCATCAAGCCATCCTCAATCGAGAGCTGCCCTATACCATTGGTGGTGGCATTGGTCAATCTCGTTTGTGTATGTTGCTGCTGAAAAAAGCTCACATTGGTGAAGTCCAAGCCAGCATATGGCCAGAAGATATGATCCAAGCTTGCAAAGCCCACCATATACAGATCCTATAAAAAAAGATCCCCTTAGGCGGGATCTTTTTTAATGCGTGCATTGGAATACGAATACTTGATTTCCATCGATGCGAAAGCAGAAACCGGAACTTCTTGATCGTTTAAATAATAGGCTCCCTTTTCAATTCGAGCATCAGCCCCATACGGTTTGCCTTCATAGACGATGGCCCCACAAAAAGCCAATGCATCCACGATTTCGGTTTCATCAAATGTGTCCGTTACCACATTGACCGAAACTATGGTTTTTGATAACTGTTTTTGACAATACGAATAAAACTTTTGCACTTCTTCAAACATAAAACCTCCAAAAAAAGGAGCTTCAAAAGCTCCTTATTCATCCATGGATGATGATTCTTCAGCTGGGGTATTTTCCGCCACCAACTTATCAAATTGTGTATCTGCTTCTTTTTGATGCATACGCTCTAAACGTTGATCACGTAATTCTTTCGCTTTAGCAGCTACCAAATCATTTTGTGGACGATGTCCATGACAACCGGTTCCTGCTGGAATCAGCTTACCAATCATGACATTTTCTTTCATACCACGTAAATGATCCGTCTTTCCTTTGATCGTTGCATCCGTTAATACTTTGGTCGTTTCTTGGAACGAAGCTGCCGACAAGAACGAATCCGTTTCGACTGACGATTTCGAAATACCCAATAAAATTGGTTTGAATTTCGCCGGTTGTTTTCCTTCCAACAAATATTTGCGGTTGATCCGTGTAATCTCATTTAATGATTTTTGCACACCAATATTGAGATCCGTATCTCCTTTATCCGTTACGATGACATTGCGCATCATCTGCATGATCATGACTTCCAAGTGTTTATCCGAAATCTCGATACCTTGCGATTGATAAACCTTCTTTACTTCTTTCAAGATATAATCCTGCACTTCACGAACCCCGGCAACACGCAATAATTCTTTTGGATCCAATGGACCTTCGGTCAAAGCTTCACCAGCCTCGATATGGTTTCCAACACGGACCCATTCACGCAATTCCTGATTGGCATTGATCTTATGGGAAACACTTTCTTTTTCCGAAGTGATGATGACTTCTTGACGCTTCGTACCTTCAATATTTTCAATCGAAGTGATTTCACCAGAAATCTGGGCAATGACCGCAACACCTTTTGGTTTACGTGCTTCAAACAATTCTTCGACACGAGGCAAACCTTGGGTAATATCACCCGTACCCGCACCGGCTACACCACCAGTATGGAAAGTACGCATGGTCAACTGGGTACCTGGTTCACCAATGGATTGGGCCGCCATGACACCAACGGCTTCACCCACTTCAACATCTTTACCCGTTGCCATATTTTTACCATAGCACTTACGACATACACCTGTACTTGATTTACAAGTAAATACGGAACGAATATACATACCGGTAATACCGGCTTCGACAATCTTCTTGGCCATGTCATCGGAAATATATTCATCACTTGCCAAGATCAATTCACCCGTATTTGGATCAACGACATCTTGTTTGGAATAACGACCTGCAATTCGATCTTGGAAACTTTCAATGACAGTATTGGTCTTACGATCAACAAGATCTTCGACCCAAGATCCCTTATCGGTTCCACAATCGTCTTCTTGGATAATGACACCTTGGGCAACATCCACCAAACGACGCGTCAAATAACCCGATTCAGCCGTCTTCAAAGCGGTATCGGTCAAACCTTTACGTACACCATGGGTCGAGGTAAAGAACTCACTTACGTTCAATCCTTCACGGAAACACGAATAGATAGGGACCTCGATGATGCTTGGTACAAATTCACCATGGGTTGATTTGGCATGTCCAGGACGCGCCATCAAACCACGCATACCGGCTAACTGTGTAAAGTTCGAACGGTTACCACGAGCACCGGAATCCGCCATCATAAAGATTGGATTCTTACGGTCCATGTTGGCAACCAAGCTATCCGCGATCTCATCTTTGATCGTATCCCACAAACCACTTAAGTGAGATTCCCACTCTTGCATGGTCAACATACCTTTACGTTGTAGACGTTTTAATTGTTCGGCCTTTTGACGACCTTCTTCCACTTTTTCTTCTTTATTTGGAGCCACTTCGATATCACTTAAAGCAACCGTGATACCTGCAACTGTTGAATATTTAAATCCCAAAGCTTTGATTTGATCCAATACTTCCGCAGTTTGATCCACACTGTAACGACGGAATACTTCCGCAATGACTTTTCCTAAGTCCTTTTTCTTGACCGAGAAATCTTTGCCATTTTCATCACGAATTGGTAAATTCGCAACATATTCTGGAATATCCATACCTGGTTTCACAAAATAGCGTTCCGGCGTCTTTTCAAAGTTTGCTTTTGAAACTTCTTCGATGAATGGGAAATCACCGGGGAACATACTATTGAAAATGATCTTTCCTGGGGTCGTGACCAAATAATCATCGGCATGAACAGGATCAAAACTCGATTTACCCACACCACGAACTGGTAAGGCAATACGAGAATGCAAATGAACCAAATGCGATTTATACGCCATCATAACTTCATCCACATCACTGTATACATGTCCTTCGGCTTCGGCAAATGTTTTCCACAAGGCAGCTTCTTTTGGACAATCCGCATCCATATAACGCTGACTTTCCTGCAAGAACTCTTCTTTGGTTTCTTCCATGGTCAAATAATAGTTACCCATGACCATATCCTGACCTGGCGTAACGATTGGTTTTCCATCTTTTGGACCCAAAATATTATGGGAACCCAACATCATGACCAAAGCCTCGGCACGTGCTTCTTCACTCAATGGAACGTGGATGGCCATCTGGTCACCATCAAAGTCGGCATTAAAGGCCGTACATACCAATGGATGCAGACGCATAGCACGTCCTTCCACTAATTTTGGTAAGAAAGCTTGAATACCCAAACGGTGCAATGTAGGCGCACGATTCATCAATACAGGATATCCATCAATGACTTTTTCAACCACATCCCAAATACGTGTATCTTGTCTTTCAATTAATTTTTCAGCATTTTTAGGATTGGCAGCCAATCCCTCATTGACGATCTCATTAATGATGAATGGCTTAAACAAATTCACTGCCATTTCACGTGGAATACCACATTGATACATTTTCAGATCCGGTCCGACCGCAATAACGGAACGACCAGAGAAATCGACACGCTTTCCTAACAAGTTTTGACGGAAACGACCTTGTTTACCTTTCAATGAATGCGATAAGGATTTCAAAGGACGACCACCCGCACCGGTAATTGGCTTGGAACGACGACCATTATCGATCAAAGCATCTACGGCTTCTTGCAACATACGTTTTTCATTTTGAACAATAATGTTTGGCGTACCCAATTCCAATAATTTATGCAAACGATTATTACGCGTAATGACACGGCGATATAAATCATTTAAATCACTGGTCGCAAAACGTCCACCATCCAATTGCAACATGGGTCTTAGATCAGGCGGAATGACCGGAATATTGGTCAGGATCATCCATTCTGGCTTATTGTCACTATGACGGAATGCATCCACCGTATCCAAGCGTTTGATCAATTTTTTACGTTTTTCACCTGACGCTTTTTCCAATTGTTCTTGAATATCTTGGAACTCTTTTTCCAGATCGACATTTTGTAACAATTTTAAAACAGCTTCAGCACCAGTCTTGGCTTCAAATTTATCGGAACCATAGATTGCCGCAAACTCACGATATTCACGTTCGGATAATACTTGTTTATACGTCAATTCCGTATCTTTTGGATCGGTGACAATATAACTAACAAAATAGACAACTTCTTCCAATTGTTTTGGTGTTACATCCAGCAACAAGGCCATGCGGCTTGGAATACCACGTAGGTACCAAATATGAGCAACCGGCGCAGCCAAATGGATATGTCCCATACGTTCACGACGAACACTGGATTTTGTGATCTCTACACCACAACGATCACAGACAACTCCTTTAAAACGAACTTTCTTATATTTACCGCAAGCGCATTCCCAGTCCTTGGTTGGACCGAAAATGCGTTCACAGAATAAGCCATCGCGCTCTGCTTTTTGACTTCGATAGTTGATTGTTTCAGGCTTCGTTACTTCACCATGTGACCATTCTAGGATCTTTTCAGGACTCGCCAAGCGAACCTGAATGGATGAAAATTGATTTATGCTCATTCATCTGCCTCCTGATCTTCTTCTTTTGTCTCTGTCTCTTCCATGTCATTGACAAGTTCATCTTTTTCTTCTTCAACAACTGGTTCTACTTTCTTAGGTGCTGGGACATCATCGTCATCATCTTCTGTCGTGATGTCGACTTCTTGTCCATTTTCATCTAAACAACGAATATCAATAGCTAAACCTTGCATTTCATGCATCAATACACGGAATGATTCTGGTACACCTGGTTCAGGGATATCTTTACCTTTGATGATGGCTTCATACGTCTTGATACGACCTTGGATATCATCCGACTTAATGGTCAAGATCTCTTGTAGGGTATGCGCAGCTCCATATGCTTCCAAAGCCCAAACTTCCATTTCTCCAAATCGTTGACCACCATTTTGTGCTTTACCACCCAAAGGCTGTTGCGTAACCAAAGAATATGGCCCCGTTGCACGGGCATGTAACTTATCATCGACCATGTGGGCCAACTTGATCATGTACATGACACCGACACTGATTCGTTCATCAAATGGTTCACCCGTCAAGCCATCATATAAGACTTGTTTTCCATCTTTGGTCATGGATGCTTCTTTCATAACATCCAATAACTCTTCATTGGATACACCATCGAATACTGGTGTCGAGAATTTGATGCCACCTAATTTACGTGCTGCATAACCCAGATGGATCTCTAAGATCTGTCCGATATTCATACGAGAAGGCACACCAAATGGGTTCAAGATGACATCAATTGGTTGTCCATCACCCGTAAATGGCATATCTTCAATTGGCAAGATTCGAGAGATGACACCTTTGTTTCCATGGCGTCCAGACATCTTGTCACCTTCTGAAATCTTACGTTTTTGTACAATATATACTTTCACTCGCGTATTCACTCCAGGAGGTAATTCCGATCCATCTCCCCGTTTAAATACACGGATGGAATGAACGATACCCGCTCCTCCATGAGGCACTTTCAATGAATTATCACGAACTTCACGTGATTTTTCACCAAAGATTGCCAACAACAATTTTTCTTCTGGCGATACTTCACTTTGGCCTTTTGGCGTTACCTTACCGACTAAGATATCGCCTTCTTTCACTTCCGCACCAATCATGATGATGCCATTTTCATCCAATTTCGCTACGGCTTTTTCACCAACATTTGGAATATCACGCGTAATTTCTTCTGGACCTAATTTTGTATCACGACAATCAATATCATATTCTTCAATATGTACAGACGTATATACATCATCGCGAACCATACGTTCACTCATGATGATGGCATCCTCATAGTTATATCCATACCAAGTGGAATAAGCAATGACCACATTTTGACCCAATGCCAATTCACCATTCTGCATACTTGGACCATCAGCTAAAATATCGCCTTTTTCGACTTCTTCCCCCACTTCAACAATCGGATGTTGGTTGATACAAGTGGACGCATTGCTTCGAGCAAATTTACGAAGTTGATACGTATGATCTAAGCCATCTTTATTTGTCACGACAATACGTAAACTATCGACATATTTTACGACACCATCTTCTTTGGCGACGATACCCACACCGGAATCTTTCGCAATCTTATATTCCATACCTGTTCCTACATATGGACTATGTGGATTCAATAGTGGTACGGCTTGACGTTGCATGTTGGCACCCATCAAGGCACGCGATGCATCATCGTTTTCCAAGAATGGGACACAGGCGGTGGCAACGGAGACAATCTGTTTTGGACTGACATCGGCCAATTCCACATCTTCACGATTGGCAATGATCGTATCGCCCGCTTTACGAGCAACGACTTTTTCATTGATCAAACGACCATCACGAACCTCGTTGGCTTGGGCAATGATATAATCCGCTTCTTCATCGGCACTGAGATAAACCGCATCTTCCGATACCGTTCCATCTTTATTGACCTTTCGATATGGTGTTTGAATGAAACCATATTCATTGATCTTCGCATAGGTTGTTAAGTTGTTGATCAAACCAATGTTTGGTCCTTCTGGCGTTTCGATAGGACAAATACGACCATAGTGCGAGGAGTGCACGTCACGGACTTCAAAACCAGCACGATCACGCGTCAATCCACCAGGTCCTAAAGCCGAAATACGACGTTTATTGGTCAATTCGGCCAATGGATTTTGTTGGTCCATAAATTGCGACAACTGGCTTGAAGAGAAGAACTCTTTAATAGCGGCTGTCAAAGGTCGAATATTCGTTAATTTACGAGGAGTTAAAGATTCCAATTCCTGAATGGACATACGATCATGGACGACACGTTCCATACGACTTAATCCAATACGGAATTGGTTCTGGATCAATTCACCAACCGAACGAATACGACGGTTTCCTAACATATCGATATCATCGGTCGATCCAATCCCATCCATGACATTTAAGTTATAGCCAAAGAACGCATACATATCTGGAATAGTAATTGTGTGCATATTCGCAAATGGATCATTTCCAATGATCTTGATTTCATGATCATCTTCATCTAAGACATAGACTTCTTGTACACAAGCACCAACGATCCAAAGTGTCAATTCTTCATTGGCTACACGGGAAGCAATCATCGCTTTGGTATCGGCATCCAAACGTGCCGCATCTTCTTTACCAGTCGAGATATCACGACCATTGATATCATAACGATCAATGACCAATTCCATATCGTCATCGACAACATCCAAAGATTGGGCATTGGTCAAACGACCTAAATGATATAAATATTGTCCATAGTCTAATACAGCTTCACAATTTTCGGCTGTAAGTTGTACCGGCTGTGCAATCAAACCGGCATAAATAGGCACTTCTTCTACGGCGCCTTTTAACGCATCGACATCGACTTGAGTCAAAACGGTTCCTTGTTCAAAGAAGATATCACCAGCCGTAATATCATCGGCTAAGATACGACCAACCAATCCTGTATTATAGCTGGTTGGGATGGAAACAATATCCGCTTCATGGAATTCCGTACGGAATGGGAAAGCTTTACAATAGGTACCTTTGGCTAATTCTTCACGCAAAGCATTCCGTTCATCACGATGGATCATCTTGCCTTTTTCCATAAAGACATTGCCATTCACATCGATGATATCATGCGCTAAACGATTGCCTTCGATACGTGCAATCGCATTGAGCTTTTTACGCAATTTGTAACGACCCGCCTTGGTCAGATCATAACGTCGATGATCAAAGAATTTAGCGCGCATCAAAGAAACGGATGCAGATACAACAGCGACCTCATCACTTCTTTGGTTGCCATAGAAACTCAATAAAGCACCTTGGGTCGTGGCTGTATTATCAGCGGAACGACTGTCTTTGGTATAATCATGAAGCAAAGTATTTTCAACTTCTTCATATTTCCCAAAAAAGGCTGTATACAATAAGATATACAAGCTCATATAATCGCGTTTTTCGGTATCAACAGCTAAATAATCCGCCAATTCTGCTTCTACTTTTGCTAGCTTTTCTTCTGCTTGTTCCAATGTCGATTCTAAAGAAGCTAATTTTGCTTCAGCATTCGCATCTTTCGATTTTCCATCACGAATACGTTTTGCCAATGCATCATGTTCTTTCGCAATCGCATTCTTTTCACTTTCATATTCATCACGTTTCGCAATTAAAGATTCTTTGGGTTTGGATGGGAATCGACGACCCATGGCCGCTAAGAAAGTTTCCAATTGCGTCGTATCATTGGGATCATCGATATCGCCTAAGTTAAAAGACATACCAATGGCTTTGAACAAAATAGAGAATAAGATCTTACGACGACGATCGATCGATACATTGATCAAACGACCATTCGTTGATTTCTTTTGTTCTGTCATAAATTCCAACCAAGTACCACGACTTGGAATCAATTCACAGGCATAATTTTGTTTACCACTTTTTTCATCTTCATTTTGCGAAAAATAAGCGCCTGGAGAACGAACGATTTGTGATACGATAACACGTTCTGCACCATTGATGATGAATGTACCTGTTTCGGTCATCAATGGAAAATCGCCTAAATATACTTCTTCGGTCTTCGTTACGATTTCACCCGTTGTGGAATCGGTAATTTCCAGTTCCATGTCGGCATACAAAGGTGCGGCATAGTTGCACTCTCTATACATGGACTCCTCTTTGTCATATTTTGGTTTATCAAAATGATAACGCAAAAAATTCAATTTAATATTCTTACCATAGTTTTCGATTGGATAAATTTCTTCAAAAACTTCTTTAATCCCCTCTTTTGTGAACCATTCAAAAGAGTCTGTCTGGATTTCGACAAGGTTTGGTAATTCTAACTTACCACTTACTTTGGAATAATCGCGGCGCTGCGCTTTTTTGCCACATGCCACAACACGATACGCTTTGCTAGTCTCCATGCATGCCTTCCTTTCATTGACAATATCCAAAAGGGCATAGTACCCCTAAGGAATCTTATGCAATTTATTATATTACCCGAAATGCAAGAAAAATGCAACTCCAATTAAAAAAGTTCATGCTTTTTGACAAGCACGAACCATATCATCCAATTGTTCCAAGCTCGCATGCGGATCTTCGACCAAAGCGATCGCATGACGCATCAAATGTTGATAGTTGGCATCCGTTTGAAATTTTTTCGTATCAATATGTTCAACCAACTCATACAATTCCGTTCGTAAGCTATCGATCTCATAGGCAAGATCAACCTCATCCATCAAATCCCGCAAGGACCAATGGATGTTTTCTGGCGTATTTTGAGCCACTCGACCGATATAAATGCCCTCTTCTTGTAACGATCGGGCCAATAAAGACGCATCTTCTTCATATATATAGAGAAATGGCGGTCGCTTCCCTTTGGATGTGGTTGGATGATGCATCAATTCCTCCATGGTCTTTGAACATTCTTGATCTCCCACCACATGATATTCCATGCCTGTCTTTTGTATCACATCGATTATTTTTGGATCTGCTGTACCTAAATAAATCAATACCATTTTTGACACACTCCTTTTTAGACTATACAATACTACTATTCACAGGAGAAATAAAATGAAAAAAATATTCACATGCTTGCTTGTCTGTGTACTTTCTTTGAGTCTTGTTGGATGTTCTTCATCAAAGAACAATGATGATATTTTGCGTTTCTTCGATGCGTTCCATCATACCTTGGATGCCAAATCTGCCCATGTGAGTGGATCACTTGATATGAAAAACAACAAGAACACTTCAAAAATCAAAGTCGATGCTGCCTTGATCCAAGAAAACAAAATTCAATTGGCTTTACGGCTTGGTTTGGAATCCAATGAAAACACCGCCAATGATTTCATCGATTTTTATATCAAAGATGGCAAGACCTATTTAAAAAATCAAGGAACAACTTCACAAAGTGTTGCTTCCAAGATTGGGATCGAAGATGGCAAGCGCTTATCTTCCATCGATCCATTTTTAAATTATTCCGATGAAGAATTAGAAAGTTTCTTTACGGCCAGTTCAAGAAAAGGCAACACCTATTCATTTACGATCGATCCGGATCAATTATCCCAGCTCTTTGATAATCTTGGTTCGGCCAATGTATCCGAAGCCAATCTGGAAGCTACTTTATCCAAAAAGCACATCACCCATTTAAAACTCTATGCCAAAGGAACAATGTCCGTTTCTTCCAAGAAAACCAATACGTTTGAATTTACTTTGAATGTACAAATCAAAGATTTCAACCAAGTCAAAGAAGTAACGTATCCAAATGATCTCGATTCCTATTAAAAAACTGCTCGGCCCATGACCGAACAGTTTTTTATTGATTACTAATTTGTTCCAATACCTCATAACCAGCGTCTTCCAATGCTTTACATAAAAGCGTTGGATCTGAAGCATCACAACGAATCACGATATTGGCAACATCCCCACTATGAGAATATACACCAATATTGGAAATGTTTACATGTTGAGCTACAAAGATCTTTGATAGATTGCCAATCGCACCGATCTCATCTTTGACACCAACGGTGATACGCGAACCTTTCTTTCCCCAACCCAACATGTTCAAGAAACAAGTAAACACATCATTTTGTGTCAATATACCCGTTACTTTATGATCTTTATCCACAACCGGTAAACAACCAATATCATGTTTCAACATCCGATCGGTGGCATCTTCCATCAAATCATCTTCATTCGCAAAGATCACATCTTTGATCATGACGGAACGAACCGTTGTCTTGGACAATAAATAATTCAATTCATAAATGCTTAAGCTGGTTGCCTGTGTACCCGAATTTGAGATCATTCCTTCGGTGATCAAACCAATCAATTGACCATTTTTCACAACGGGTACACGGTGGATATGTTTCGTATTCATCAAGTCGATGATTTCCGAAATCGTTGCATCACTTTCCGTACAAATGACATCGCTTGTCATGAAATCTTTTACTTTAAACATCTTATCCTCCTAAATATGCTTTTTGAACATTTGGACTATTCAATAATTCTTTTCCAGTTCCTTCCAAGACAATATTTCCTGTTTCCAATACATAGGCCTTATCCGCAATGGATAATGCCATTTTGGCATTTTGTTCGATCAATAAGATGGTCGTCCCATTGCGATTGATTTCTTCAATAATGGAAAAGATCTCTTTAACTAAAATAGGCGCTAATCCCATGCTCGGTTCATCCAATAATAATAGTTTTGGTTTTGCCATCAAGGCCCGTGCCATCGCGAGCATTTGTTGTTCACCACCCGATAGTGTGGCCGCATCCTGGCTCGTACGTTCATTTAAGATAGGAAACAATTCGTAACAACGCTTCAGATCCTTTTGGATTCCGTCTTTATCTTTACGCAAGAAAGCTCCCATCATCAAATTTTCATAAACCGTCATACCCGTGAAGATACGACGTCCTTCGGGTACTTGCACCAATCCTTTTTCAACAATATTTTTCGGCTTTGTTTTAGTGATGTCTTCTCCTAAAAATTGGATCGTACCACTGCTCTTTTTCACAATACCACTGATGGCATGCAACATCGTCGTTTTTCCCGCTCCGTTGGCACCAATCAAAGAGACGATCTTTCCTTGTTCGACTTGCATGGTCACACCTTTCAAGGCTTCGATAACGCCATAGTGTACGTGAAGATCCTGAACTTCAAGCATGGACATACTACATTTCCTCCCCTAAATAGGCTTTGATCACAAATGGATCTTTTTGGATTTCTTCCGGTGTACCCGAAGCAATCAATTTCCCATAATTTAACACATAGATCCGTTCACAAATGGACATGACCAAGGACATATCGTGTTCGATCAAAATAACAGTCAATTTGTATTTATCCCGTACGTGATGAATCAGTTGCGTAAGTTCCGTCGTTTCTTGTGGGTTCATACCAGCTGCTGGCTCATCCAAATATAAGATTCGTGGTTGGATGGCAAGAGCCCGTGCAATTTCCAATCGCCGCTGTTCACCATAAGGTAAATTAGTAGCCATTTCATTTCGTTTGCCATACAAACCAACTTCCTTCAATAAATCACAGGCTTTTTCTTCTACCCATTTTTCTTCGGAATAATAAATAGGCAATCGTAAAATGGCAGCAATCGTTCCATAACGAATATTCTTATGCATTGCCACTTTTACATTTTCCAACACCGTCATCGTTTTGAACAAACGAATGTTCTGGAACGTACGAGCCACACCTAGACCCGTGATCTTATAAGGTTTTAAACCACCAATTTGAATTTGTTGGTTATCTTTGGTCAATTCGATCAAACCCGAGCTTGGTTCATAGACACCGGTCAACAAATTGAACAAAGTGGTTTTTCCTGCCCCATTAGGCCCAATCAAACCAATCAGTTCCCCTTCTTTAATTTCCATATTGACATTGGAGACTGCACAAAGTCCACCAAAGTTCTTTGTCAGGTTCTTGACCTCAAGGATCGTTTCTGCCATTAGTCATTCCCCTTTCGTTCTAATAATTTCTTAAATGAAAATTCGCGATTTCCTAAGATACCTTGTGGACGGAAAATCATGATACAAATCAAAGCGACACCATAGATGATCATGCGAAGTTCAGCAAAGTTTTGTAGGAACATATTCAAAAGACCAATCGCAATGGCGGCAATGACACTGGATGTCATAGATCCCAAACCACCAAAGACGACCATAACCAAAATGTCGATGGATTTATTAAAGTTAAATTGCGTTGGTTTGATGATGTAGTAGTTACAAGCAAAAAGTGCACCAGCCAGACTAGCTAACAAAGCACCAATCACAAAGGCTAAAACTTTATATTTTGTCGTATTGATTCCCATCGCTTCCGAAGCAATTTCGTCTTCGCGAATGGAAAGACAGGCACGTCCAGGTGCACTGCGTGTAAAGTTACAAACAACCAATAGCGTAATGACAACACCTAAATAGAGTAAAGGCCAAGTTGTCAGCTTGGGAATACCGCTTAAGCCCGCTGCACCATTGGTGATCTTCATATTTTGGGCCATGATTCGTACGATTTCGGCAAACCCTAAAGTGGCAATGGCTAAATAGTCACCGCGCAAACGGAGTGTTGGCACCGATACGATGATGGCAAGAACAGCAGAAAGCACAAAACCAACCAGGATTCCAATGATCAAGCCGCCTGTGGTGGGCATCATCTTGGTGATGATACCAGCACTATATGCACCAACACACATAAAACCGGCATGTCCCAAGGAGAACTGACCACAAATACCAATGATCAAATTCAAGGAAACAGCTAACATGATATTGATACAAATATCGTAGAGCGTAACTTGATAGTATAAATTAATGATTCCTGTATTCATCAACAACAAGATGATAAAATAGACCACAACCATTAAAACAGTCCACGCAAAATTAACTTTCGTGAATAGATTGCGCACGATCTACACCTTCTCCCTATCGTTCTTGCCCAACAAACCTTCTGGTTTAATGATCAAGATCAAGATCAAAATGATATATACGATGGCATCTTTCCATAAACTGGATCCATAAGCAACAACCATCGTTTCCGCAATACCAACAAAGAAACCACCAAGCATAGCACCAGGAATACTGCCAATTCCACCAAAGACAGCGGCAATAAAGGCTTTAAGACCTGGCGTAAATCCCATCAATGGATTCATGGTATTGTAGTAAACACCAACCAAGATACCAGCAACACCAGCTAAGGCGGAACCTAATAAGAAAGTAAAAGAAATCGTCGCATCCACATTGATACCCATCAATTTAGCCGCATCTTCATCCACACTGACAGCACGCATAGCACGTCCCATCTTGGTCTTGGAAATAATAAATTGTAGAAGCAACATCAATACGATCGTGATGATAAAAATAAAGATCTGCTCCGAAGTGATGCGAATGCTACCCAAATGGAACGATGTATCCGGCAATAATTGTGGGAATTTGATCGGTTCGGCCCCTACGACATATTGGGTCGTATATTCGATAAAATAAGATACACCAATGGCAGTGATCAATGCCGCAATACGTGTGGCATGACGCAAAGGTCGATAAGCAATCCGTTCAACGACCATACCTAGGACGCCACAAAAAACCATCGCCGCAATCAAGGCAATAAAGAATGTCCCGATACTTGGTCCAGATGTGTAACCAAGCATGAGCGTTACCATATAAGCACAATAAGCACCAAGCATATAAATATCACCATGCGCAAAGTTGATCAACTTGATGATACCATAAACCATGGTATAGCCTAAGGCTATCAAGGCATAAATACTACCGAGTGATAAACCATTGAGCAATTGTTGAATAAACTGGTTCATAATTTCTCCTCCTTTTTAAAAGGGGAGCTTTGATCTCCCCTTTACATATCTTACTTATCTGGTGTAACTGGAACGGCTTCGGTTTGTTTACCATTGACTTGGTTAACGACCATGACTGCTTTCACTGGTGAGTGTTTCTTATCGAAAGTAAATGTACCTGTAACACCTGAGAACTTGATATTTTTAATTTGTTTCTGCAATTTTTCACCACCGGCACCGGATTTATCCAATGCTTGTAAGACCAAATTCGTTGAATCATAAGCTAATGCCGAGAACATATTAGGATCTGTACCATATTCTTTATGATAAGCATCGATAAATTCCTTTAATTGATCAGAAGCATTGACCGTCGTATAGGCCGTTGTATAATACACATCATTCAAATTTTGTGCACCTGCTTGTTTAGCAAGAACTTCCGATTCAAATCCATCTGCACCTAAGATCGTCGCATTGACACCTGCTTCTTTGGCTTGCTTGATGATCAAACCACATTCGGTATAATAACCCGCTAAATACATGACATCAAAATCTTGTTTTTGTACTTTCGTGATGATCGAAGCAAAATCTGTATCACCAGCATTGTACGATTCAGTAGCTACAACTTCACCACCATAGCTTTTGAACTTTTTCGTAAATGTATCCGCTAGACCTTTTCCATAGTCACTGACTTCGTTGATGACAACGGCACGTTTCTTGCCTAAATTCTGACTCGCAAATTTGGCCATCGCACTGGCTTGATACGAATCTTCGAAACATACACGGAATGCATAGTCATAGACTTTTCCGTCATTTTCCATAGCACCTTGTTGTGTTGCGGATGGCGAAATAACAGGTACTTTATTATCGGTTGCGGTTTGATACGTCGCAATCGAAGCACTCGAAGTAGCTGGACCAATCAGAGCGGCTACACCATCTTCTGTGATTAGCTTCTGGGCTGCTTTGGTACTTTCAGCCGCATCACCTTTATCGTCTTGCGATTCATACTTGATCTTATATTTATGACCTTTTTTGGCATTGTATTGCTTGATGGCCAATTTAGCACCGTTGTATTCGGCTTTACCATAGCTGGCAACACTACCTGTCAACTCAAAGTTCAAACCAAGTTTGACCGTATCCCCTTTCTTATACGTTTGTGCTTGCGCACCACTGCCACTTGAACAACCAGCTAACAAGCTTGTTGCCATAGCAGCACTTGCTAAAAGCTTAATAAATTTGCCTTTCATCTTAGAGCCTCCCTCTCTCATAAAAATATACCAAAATGATACAATCAATTTTCTGTGGTTTCAAGCGTAAGACAATATTTTTCATTTATTTTCTGAAAATATTGTCTTATTTTTATCCATTTGGTCTATTAACACTTCCTCTTAAGTAAAAAAAACATCCTCCCCTAGGAGGATGCCTGCTTTTATAAACCCCAAAGGACAATTGCCCAATGAGAAAAAAGATCAATGCTATTGCTTACCATTCGCATCAATGGTCCATCCAGAATGCCCGAAGAAATCAATAAGATGAAAACGATCATCATGACATTGGATCCTTGCGTAAAGCGGATATATTTATCCAATGGTAAAAACGCAAATAAGATCTTCGATCCATCCAATGGCGGAATGGGCAATAAATTAAAGACACCAAAACCAATGGATAATACCGCAATGGATGAAAGAAGCGATAACACAAACGTACTTTCCACATTGGCTTTGACACATCCATAATAAAGGATGATCGATACCAAGGCCAATAAAAAATTGGCAATGGGCCCTGCAAAAGCCGTCCATATCATTCCCGTTTTGGGATCTTTATAATAACGAGGATCTACGGGTACGGGTTTGGCCCAACCAAAACGAAACACCAACAAACACAACAACCCCGCCCAATCGACATGGGCCAATGGATTTAAGGTCAATCGCCCTTCTTCCTTCGCGGTTGGATCACCAAACCAATAAGAAACCAAACCATGTGCACTTTCATGAATGCCCATGGCTAGAATGACCGCGATCACACGAATACATATGGATTGTATCGACAACATATCACCTACACATTAAAGCGGAAATGTACAACATCCCCATCTTGCATCACATAGTCTTTTCCTTCCAAACGTAAACGACCGGCTTCACGAATGGCAGCTTCTGTTTCTAATTGGTCAATATCATCGAAAGAATACACTTCTGCTCGAATAAAACCACGCTGAAAATCGGTATGGATGATGCCTGCACATTCCGGTGCTTTCATCCCTTTTTTAAAGGTCCAAGCACGACATTCATCTTCACCAGCTGTTAAAAAGGTTTGCAGATCCAATACCGCATACGCTTTTTGGATCAAAGCATCCAAACCACTATGGGGTAAACCCAAATCGTTTAAGAATTCATCTTTTTCTTCAGCCGATAAACTCGATAGATCTTCTTCGATCTTGGCACACAAAGGCACGATTTGTGCATTGTCCTTTTGTGCATAGGCTTTTAAAGCTTGATAATAGGGATTGGTTTCGGGATCTACAATGCCTTCTTCATCCATATTGGCTACATAGATCACCGGTTTAGTACTCAATAAATTGTATGTTTTTAAGAAGGCAGCTTGTTCATCATCCACTTCGACACTACGAGCCGGTTGTCCTTGTTCCAAGACCGCTTTTAATCGATTGAGAAGATCCATTTCTTCCAGAGCATCTTTGGTCTTGGTCGTGATTGCTTTTCGTTCTACCTTAGAAATTCGATTTTCCACGGTTTGTAGATCTGCCATGACCAGTTCTAAGTTGATGATTTCCACATCCCGCACGGGATCGATCGAATTTTCGACATGGGTGATGTTCGCATCATCAAAACAACGCACGACATGACAAATCGCATCGGTCAAACGGATGTTGGATAAAAATTGATTTCCCAATCCTTCCCCTTTGCTGGCTCCTTTAACTAGACCCGCAATATCGGTAAATTCAAAAGTTGTATAGATGGTTTTTTTTGGATGAAACAATTCCACCAAACGATCAATGCGATGATCCGGTACCTCAACCACACCGACATTGGGCTCAATGGTTGCGAATGGATAATTGGCCGCTTCCACTTGTGAATTGGTGATTGCATTAAATAGAGTCGACTTACCTACATTGGGTAGGCCCACAATTCCTGCAGTTAATGACATAATTATTGATTTCCTTTCGATACAACGCGTTTTAAACGCTTTTCAAATTTTGAACGTGGCATTAAAACACTGGCGCCACAACCTAGACATTTCACTCGAATATCAGCACCCATCCGAATGATTTTCCATTGTTTGGATTTATGACAAGGATGCTCCTTTTTCATTTCGATGATATCGCCTAGATCATAATTTTTTTCTTCCATGATCCTTATCCTCTTTCATGATTCCGATAGGCTTCCAAGGTATTCGCTAACAACATGCATACGGTCATTGGTCCTACCCCTTTTGGTACCGGAGAGATTGCCGAAACTTTATCTTTGACAGCATCAAAATCAACATCACCACAAAGTTTGCCGTTTTCCATCCGATTGATGCCTACATCGATCACGACTGCTCCTGCTTTGACCCAGGAAGCTTTCACCATTTTCGGACGTCCCATCGCAACCACAAGCACATCCGCTTGGGAACAGATGGATTCGATATCTGGCGTTTTCGAATGGGCGATCGTAACGGTCGCATTTTGATTTTGCAGCAACAACGCAACAGGCTTTCCCACTAGATTGGATCGACCACAAACAACAGCTCGTTTTCCGGCCAGATCTTCTAGGCCAACGGATTTCAACATATACATGATGCCTTTGGGCGTACAAGGAACAAATCCAGGCCGACCTGTTAATAGATTTCCCGCATTGAGAGGATGGAGCCCATCGACATCTTTGGATGGATCAATAGCCATGATCACCGAATCTGCATCTAAATGCTTAGGCAAAGGCAATTGGACCAAAATGCCATCCACCTTGTCATCGGCATTTAATGCTCTGACTGTGGCCAATAATTCGGCTTGTGAAATATCGCCATCCAATGTAATCGTTCGATTTTCCATGCCCACACTGATGCAAGCATTCGCTTTGGAACGAACATACGACTGACTAGCTGGATTGTCCCCCACCAAAACAACCGCTAACACCGGCAAGCGTCGGCCATTGGCTTTGATGTGATCCACTTCGGATCGAATCGAGTCCTTCACTTCTTTGGCTAATTCATTTCCCCAAATTGTTTTCATTTACATATCTCCTCACTGTCTAAAACAATGGTCACTGGCCCATCGTTACACAAATCAATTTTCATATCCGCACCAAATATCCCCGTTTGAACATCAATGCCTTTGGCTTGTAAAGAGGCATTGAAAGAATCATACAGCGGAATCGCGATATCTGGTTTGGCTGCTTTCACAAAACTAGGTCGATTGCCTTTTTTACAATCAGCATATAAAGTAAATTGCGAAATGGATAAGATCGCGCCGTTGATGGCTTGGATCGACAAGTTCATTTTACCATTTTCATCACCAAATACACGTAGATTGATGATTTTATGAATCATTTTATCCACAATGGCTTGGGTATCATTCGGTGCAAATCCAACCAAGACAAGAAAGCCTTCTTGTATGCTTCCGGTAACTTGTTCATCCACCGTACAAGTAGCATGTGATACTCTTTGAACTACGACGCGCATTCTTCCTCCAATAGGCAGATGCTCATGGCGACCATGCCTTCTTCTTTCCCAACAAATCCCATTTTTTCGCCACGCGTGGCCTTGATGGAAATTTGATCCATCGAACAATGTAAACAATCAGATATATTTTGCCGCATCTGTTGAATATATGGTGCCATTTTCGGCTTTTCCGCCAAAATGGTCGCATCTACATTGCCAATATGGTATTTCTTTTCTTTCATCATCTCATAGATCTTGGCTAGGATCTTCATACTATCCATATCTTTATATCGAGGATCCGTATCGGGAAAATGCTTGCCGAGATCGCCCAATGCCAAAGCACCGAGAATACTTTCCCCAATCGCATGAACCAAGACATCGGCATCAGAATGTCCCAATAAGCCCTTCTCACAAGGAATGGGAACCCCACCTAAGATCAATGGTCGACCAGCCACAAGTTGATGAATATCAATGGATTGACCAATTCGCATAATAAATTTTCCTCTCTATTTGCGTCCACCCCTATTTTGTGTGTTCGCTTTTCTATTTTTTCATAATTTCTATGATACCACAATCCAAACACAAAAAAAGCCTGGGTGTTACCAGGCCTTATCAATTATTGATTAATGGCAATATAATATTGGGTTCCAGCTGGAACATCAATGTTGGAAGCTGCCACATTGGCTGTATAGCCCCAACCACCATTGACAACTGTATCATTACCAACATAAACGGCAATGTGATCCGGAACGACTACGCCCTCTGAGCCGGCACGGCCATCATTCGCATAATAAACCAAGTTACCTGGTTGCAACAAAGAACGATCGGTAAATACCGTTCCTAAGCTTTGGTATTGATCCGGCCAATATACACCATAAACTTCACTACCAGCTGCTGCATTCAATGCATCCGTTGCCGTATTGGTACACCATTCGTGTTCACCAATCTCAGCTAAAGCAGCCTGCGCAACGCGTTCATTGAAAGAACTATTTTGCGTTGTCTGGGTATTGTCAGCAGGTGTAGTAGGTGTTGTCGTTTGCGTATTATCTGCAGGTGCTGCAGGTTGTACCGGTGTGGTTGTTTGCGTATTATCCGCCGGTGTTGTCGGCGTTGTTGTTTGCGTATTATCTGCAGGTGCTGCAGGTTGTACCGGTGTGGTTGTTTGGGTATTATCAACAGGTGCTGTGGTTTGGGTAGTATCAACTGGCGTTGTTGGTTGCTCTACGATCGTTGTGGTTTGATCGCTGACTGGAGTCGTAATCGTACTTTGCGTATCTTCATTAACTACAGGTGTAGATACAACATCACTGGTAGAAGCTGCTTTCTCCAATAGATTTGTCGAATCTGCTTTGTTTGTTTCATCAACAACAGCAGCAACAACCGTTGTATCTGCAACATCCGTTTTAGCCACCGATTCCGTTGCTTGTGTAGTATCATCTAAACGGCTTGATTCTGTGTCTACAGCTTCTACAGTCGATGCTTTTACACTGTCAGCAACTGTAGCAACAGTATCATTCGAAAGAGCAGTCGCACTTGCATTATATGCTTTTTCGGTGTCGGCTTTTCCATCTTTATCTAAATAAATGGCTTTTTTATTGGAAGTTACCCAACTGTTTTTTGCAATCGTACGATCTTTTTTTACATATTTGTCACCATGCCATCCAGGTTGTGATTCCATTGCATAAATTGTTCCAACAACGGGTAGTGCAGAGGCAACACATAAGATCGCGGCAACCTTCTTTCCATTATTTTCTACAAAGTTCATATTATGACCCCCCTATCGGTTTTTTAATTGTACAGTACCAATTTAACATAGATAGACAATGTTTGCAAGTTGACCAAGAGCACTTCCTAGTTCCATTTTTAAATCAAATTGTTGATAAAGCCAATAAAAAAGCGGGCCCGACAATTCGCCAAGTCCGCTACTTTCAACTATTTTGTTTTTTCAATAATTTCAATGAAACTATCTTCTTTCAAAGAAGCCCCACCAATTAATGCACCATCAATATCTGGTTGCGCCATATATTCCACAACATTATTTGGTTTTACACTTCCACCATATTGAATACGTACTTCATCGGCTGCTTGATCACCAAACAATTCACGAACCGTATCACGAACGGTCTTGCAGCAATTTTCAGCAATTTCAACCGAAGCACTCTTACCTGTACCAATTGCCCAAATTGGTTCATACGCAATGACCATTTTCGCAACGGCTTCTGGTGCTAAACCAGCCAAAGAACCTTTTAATTCCTCTTTGATAACTTGAGCCGATTGACCTGCATCATATTGTTCTTCCGTTTCACCAATACATAAAATAGGGGTAATACCGGCTTTGATCAAACGATGTGCTTTTTTGTTGACGGTTTCATCCGTATCACCAAACATTTGACGACGTTCCGAGTGACCAATAATGCACCATTTGATACCTAATTCTTCCAACATTGGAACAGATACTTCACCAGTGAAAGCACCAGAATCTTCAAAGTGGCAGTTTTCAGCAGCAACGATCAAATTTTTTGCGTTGTCTAAAGCTGTACGTAAATCAGTGAATGGAGCACCGATTCCATATGTAGCTGTATCGGTTGCGGCAACCGCATCGACTTTTTCAAAGAATGCTTTGGTTTCCGCATTATTTTTATTCATTTTCCAGTTTCCAACAATAATTGGTTTTCTTGCCATGATTGATTCGTCTCCTTTAATAATTAGTCTTTATCGCTAATGATTGCGATACCTGGTAATGTCTTACCTTCCATATATTCAAGTGAAGCACCCCCACCAGTGGATACATGAGAGAATTTGTCTGCATATCCTAATTGTTTTGCGGCTGCAGCAGAATCTCCACCACCGATGACAGTAATTGCATCTGGTAATTCCGAAATGGCTTTACAGATTTCTTCTGTACCTTTCGCAAATTTCTTCATTTCGAATACACCCATAGGTCCATTCCAAACTACGGTTTTGGCACCAGCCAATGTTTCTTTGAACAATTCAACCGATTTTGGACCAATATCCAATCCTTGCCATCCATCTGGAATTTGACCAGCATCGGCATATTGTGTATTTGCATCTTCTGAGAAAGCATCGGCGATCACATTATCAACTGGCAATACCAATTTGTCACCTGCTTTTTCAAGATA
Organism: Absicoccus intestinalis; assembly: GCF_033971885.1. Classification (NCBI taxonomy): domain Bacteria; kingdom Bacillati; phylum Bacillota; class Erysipelotrichia; order Erysipelotrichales; family Erysipelotrichaceae; genus Absicoccus; species Absicoccus intestinalis. The sequence goes on from NZ_JALBUS010000012.1 coordinate 47,444, forward strand.
TTCTTTCGCTAAATCGATCTTATCTTCTTCAACTAAAGAATCACCAATCTTACCACCTTGCGCAGCAGAGAATGTGTAAGCCATTCCACCACCAATGATGACTTTATCGGCTTTCTTCAATAAGTTATCGATGACATCGATCTTGCTGGAAACTTTTGATCCACCAATGATTGCAATGAATGGATGAACAGGATTGTCTACAGCCTTACCTAACATGGTTACTTCTTTTTCTACCAAGAAACCAATCGCATTTTCTTTTAAGTTTGTTGGGATACCAACCGTAGATGCATGCGCTCTATGCACAGATCCAAAAGCATCTTCCACAAATACATCGCCTAAGCTTGCCCAATATTTTCCTAATTCAGGATCGTTCTTCGATTCACCTGGTTCATAACGTGTATTTTGAACAACTAAGATTTCGCCATCTTTCAAAGCAGCTACAGCATTTTCCAATGTAGCCCCTCTCGTTTCTGGGCAGAAACTTACTTTTGTATCTGGCAATAATTCTTGTAAACGAACAGCAGCACATTCCAAATTGTTCTTTGCTTTGTCTTCTTCTGTTTTTACTTTACCTAAATGTGAGAATAATACGACTTTCGCATTGTTTTCAACTAAATACTTGATCGTTGGCAGAGCCATTTGAATACGGTTATCATCCGTGATCACTCCATCTTGTCTTGGTACGTTGAAGTCAACACGTACAAGGACCTTTTTTCCATTTACATCAAGGTCTTTTACAGTTCTTTTTGCCATTTAAACTCCTCCTACTGTATAAATATGCGTATTTATTATAACACTTGATTTTGGGTTTTCCTAGACGTTCGTGTAAAACTTCACAAAAAGAAAACGAGGAGCCATCTTTAACGCTCCTCGATCCATGCATGTACACACCAAATGATATCGATCACACAACCAACGATGCATACGATATCCAATTGCCAAGCTAAACTTGGCTGTTTATGCATCAACCAAGCATAACCAATGATCTCAAATAAGATCAAACATGCAAAAACAATATTGACACAAATCAATCCCCTATATAATTTCATGGTATCCCCTAAACCATAATCCCCTTTCTTACAGCGAAAATAACACAAAACGTATCCTTATTTACTTATGATATTGACGATGATGATTGATCATGAACGCCCGATAGACCTGTTCTAAAACAAGGATCCTTGTCATTAAATGCGTAAACGTTAGATCGGATAATTTCCAACGAAAATCCGCCCGGTCGATCAAAGCTTGCGAAGGACCTAATGATCCCGCAATCACAAAGACCAGATGTGCCCCTTGATCTTGCCACCCTTGCATTTTATGAGCAAAATCAATACTATCCAACATCTTCCCCTTCAGATCCAAAAGAATCACCCAATCCGAAGGTTTGATCTTGTCTAAGACACGCAAACCTTCCTTCTCTTTGATCAATTCCACTTCTTTATCCCGATCGGTATGCACATTCGGTTCATCTTTTACTTCTACGATCTCCATGGTATCAAACGAGGATAAACGCTTTATATATTCTTTCTGTAATTGTTGCAGACTACGATCTTTATTCTTGCCAATGGCAATCAGACGCATTAAATTTGCGCCTCTGCCGGGAATTGACGAGTCAAAGCCACAACATCTTCACGTACACGCTTTGCATAGTCTTCATCATCGTGATCCAAAACATCGACGATCCAATGAATGACTTTTTCAAATTCCGCTTCTTTGAAACCACGAGACGTCATGGCAGCCGCACCAATACGTAAACCAGAAGTCACAAATGGTTTTTCCGTTTCAAATGGAATGGTATTTTTATTCACGGTAATACCAGCCAGATCCAATAGATATTCACCCCGTTTACCAGTCATACCTTTCGAACCTTTTAGATCCACCAACAACAAATGATTGTCACTACCACCAGAAACCAAACGATAACCCGCATCCTGGAAGCCTTTGACCATGACTTGTACATTCTTCAACGTTTGTTCCATATAAGTCTTAAAACCTGGCTGCATCGCTTCATATAAACATACACCCTTAGCCGCAATGACATGTTCCAATGGTCCTCCTTGTAGACCTGGGAAAATGGATGAATTTAATTTCTTACCAAATTCTTCTTTGCAGAAAACCATACCACCACGAGGGCCACGCAAAGTTTTATGGGTCGTTGTTGTTACAAAATCCGCATATGGAATCGGGCTTGGATGCAGTCCACACGCAACCAATCCGGCAATATGAGCCATATCCACCATCAAATAGGCACCACATTTATGGGCGATTTCACCAAAACGCTCAAAATCAATGATTCGTGGATACGCAGACGCACCCGCTACGATCAATTTTGGTTTGATGACCATGGCCATGTGCTCCAATTCATCATAATCAATTCGTTCTGTTTCTTTATTCACATTGTATTCAATGAAATGATAAAGTTTCCCTGAAAAATTGACACTGGAACCATGCGTTAAATGACCACCCGATGTTAGATTCATTCCCATCACAATATCACCGGGTTGTAGGATCGTATTGTATACAGCCATATTGGCTTGTGCCCCTGAATGCGGCTGTACATTCACAAATTCGGCACCAAATAATTTCATGGCACGATCTTTCGTTAATTGTTCAGCTTTGTCCACATTGACACAACCACCATAATAACGATGACCTGGCAACCCTTCCGCATATTTATTGGTCAATACCGAACCCTGCGCTTGCCGAACTTCTCTGGATACGAAATTTTCACTCGCAATCAATTCTACATTGTCCAATTGTCGTTGTTCTTCTTGGGCAATGATATCAAACATTTCATTATCTCTCATTGAAATGACCTCCGTTTTATGAATATTATAACTGATTCCCCTACTTCTGTCTTTACCTTTCCATGAAAGAAATCGTTTTTTTCAGTTGTTAAAAAAATTTAAATTTCATTTAAAGTAAATGGGTGTAATATATCCTACATATGAATCAACAAATGAAAAAAATTCTTATCGTCCTGCTCTGTCTTGTATTGGTCATTGGCATTGGTTTGATCCGCTATCTCGATTATCAAAACAATGCGATCGTTGTATGCATTGATGCCGGACATGGAGGTTATGATACCGGCGCCATTGCGGCAGATGGCACCTATGAAAAAGCACTCACCCTTGCCTATGCCAAACAAATTGGCAAATACATCGAAGCGTCGGATGAAAATATTCGCGTTGTCTATACCCGAACCTCCGATACGGTTTCGTGGCCATCAAACGTATCCAAAGACTTGAAAGCGCGTGTAAAGATTGCCAAAGAACAAGAAGCCGACTATTATATATCCATCCATTTTAATTCGGCCGATGCCTCAGCCTATGGCTATACGGCCTATGTCAAAAGCAGTGACAAAGCATCCAAAGCCATCTATAAGACAATGGCAGAGAATCTATCGCAATCCGGTTGGGAATATGATCGTGGCATCGAAACCACCACCAATTATCCATTGTATGTCGTGGATCAGTTATCCATTCCATCCATGTTGATCGAGGTGGGATTTATCACCAATGAAAACGAACTGGAAGACCTAGAACAAGCCACCTATCGCAAAACCATTTGTAAAGACATTGCGAATGCCTATATTTCCTATATACAAAAACAATCAGATGACTAAAATAACGTCATCTGATTTTCTTCATCCAATCCTTCGGTCACACCCATGCTATCCATGGTCTTTAATAATGAATTCGATAATTGGGTTCGATTGATAAGATCCTCTTTGGATAAGAACGGACGCTCCTTTCGTGCTTTAACAATGGAACGACCCACATTGGCTCCCAAACCATCCAAAGCCGTAAAAGGTGGAATGATGCTCTTTTCATCTTCTGGATCTTGAATAAAGTCTGTCGCGTCACTGCGAGTGATGCTCATATTGGAAAACCGATATCCTCGACAAAACATTTCCAATGCCAATTCCAAGGTCGAATAGATATCTCGATCTTTTTTTGTCACTTCTTTGGGCGCTTCTTTTTCTTTTTTCTTGATTTCCGTCATTTTCTGACGAATGGCCTGTTCCCCACTGATCATAGTCGCAATATCATAGGCATCACAACGAATACTAAAGAACATACAATAATACGCAATCGGACGATGTACCTTGAACCACGCAATGCGCACCGCCATCATGACATAGGCCACCGCATGGGCTTTTGGGAACATGTACTTGATCTTCAAACAAGACTCAATGAACCAATCCGGCACGTTACATGCCTTCATCTCCTTGATCCATTCTTCTTTCAAGCCTTTGCCCTTACGCACAAACTCCATGATCTGGAAGGCCAATTTTGGCTTCATGCCATACCCCATCAATTCGACCATGATATCATCACGACAACCAATGACCTCACTTAATTTGCACGTTCCGGCATCAATCAAAGCTTCGGCATTGCCAAGCCATACATCGGTACCATGACTCAAACCGGAAATAGTGACCAACTCCGAAAAGGTCGTTGGTCGAGTCTTTTCCAAGATTCCTCGTACAAAGGGTGTACCAAATTCAGGAATCCCCGCCGCACCGGTGATTTGATCATATCGCGTCGTATCAATATGCAACGAATCAACGGAACTAAAAATAGCCATGGTCGCCTGATCATTCATCGGTAATGTCGTGACATCGATGCCAGTTATGTTTTCTAACATTTTCATCGCCGTTGGATCCACATGACCTAAAATATCAAATTTCAAGATATTATCATGGATCTGATGGAAATCAAAATGCGTAGTCAACCAAGTCGCATGCGGATCATTGGCCGGATATTGAACTGGCGTAAAATCATGAATATCCATATCTTCAGGCACCACGATGATACCGGCTGGATGCTGCCCTGTCGTTCGTTTGACACCTTCACAACTCTTGGCCAGATCGACTCGTTTGACATCCGAAAACGGTTCGATCTCCATCTCTTCTTCGTATCCTTTGACATATCCATACGCGGTCTTTTCGGCTACCGTACCGACAGTTCCAGCTCGAAAGGCATGATCGGCACCAAATACTTCCTTACAATAATTATGTGCAACCGGCTGATAATCACCACTAAAATTCAAATCAATATCCGGAACTTTATCGCCTTCGAAACCTAAGAAAGTCTCAAAGGGGATATCTTGGCCATCCCCTTTCATGGGATGATGACAAACTGGACATTCTTTATCGGGCAGATCAAATCCGGAACTGACCGTACCTTCTTCTAAGAATTCATAATGATGACAATGTGGACAATAATAATGCGGGATCAATGGATTGACTTCCGTAATTCCCGACATTGTTGCCGCAAACGAAGACCCGACCGATCCTCGCGAACCAACAATATATCCATCATCATTACTTTTTTTGACCAATAAATGAGAAATATAGTAAACCACATAATAGCCATGGCCAATGATACTATCCAATTCACGTGTCAATCGTTTGTCTACAATTTCCGGCAATTGTTCTCCATACATCGCATGAGCGGTTTGAAAACAAATCTTGCGTAATTTCTCATCCGATCCTTCAATTTCTGGTGGATACAATTTATCATGAATGGGAAAGATCTCATCACAACTTTCCTTTAATCGTTTCGGATTGACGATCACATATTGATACGCTTTTTCTTCACCCAGCCAACTCATTTCCTTTAACATTTCATCGGTTGTACGCAAATGTTGATTCGGGGCCGAAGACATCTTCCGAGCTTGTGTATTATAAACATACAATGGATGTCGTTGCCCACCAATGGCTTTCGCATTGATATAGATATCGCGAATCCGTTTGTCATGCGGCTCAACATAATGGGCATCGCTCGAAGCAAGGATTGGAATATCCATCGCCTCTGCTTTATCCATGATAAAATGCAAGACTTTTTTCAGATCATCCACCGAATGAAGGGCATGTCGATCCAATAAATTCCGGTAACAATCCAAGGGCTGGATCTCCACATAATCATAAAAAGCCAAGGCCTTTTCTAATTCCGCTTCACTGCGTGTATGGGCCAAATCAAAAATTTCACCATTCTGGCAACTCGTACCAAAGAGCAAATTGCCCTTTTCATGATATTTTTGAAGTTCGTGTTTCACAATACGCGGATGCGCTAAACTCGTATTGGAATTTTTATTATAAGCTAAATACTTTGTATGGGACATGGTCACCAATTCAAATAATTCTTTTAGGCCTGCTTTATTTTTCGCAAAGACCGTAATATGACTGGGATGTTTTTTAAACCATTTATCTTCGCTTGGTATGTGTTCCAATGTATCCAATGTCGCATCGGGTCCCCATTCATTCCACATACAACAAAAACAACGACTCAAGACTTCCGCATCATAATCGGCACGATGGGCCCCTTCCCCATCATAGGCAACACCATAATGACGACAAACCGCACCTAAACGATAACCTTTCATATCCATCATCAATTGTGCCAATGGCAACGTATCGATCATCGGATTGGTCATTTCTGGTTTGCCACAAGCACGACAAGCCGCATTCATAAATCCCAAATCAAAAGAACCATTATGTGCAACTAAAACGGCATCTCCGATCCAATCCAATAATTCATCCAATACTTGATCGATGGGTTTCGCATTTTCCACGTCTCTTTGCGTGATATGCGTTAAATTTGAAATATCGGCTGGAATAGCCATTTGGGGATTGATAAATAATTGTTTTCGATCCACCACTTCACGATTGACCATCTTTACCGCACCAAATTCAATGATCTTATCCAATCGCTGTGATAAACCAGTTGTTTCTAAGTCAAAAGAGACAATGGTCGTTTGTTCCAAGGATCGATGATCATTATTGGTCACCACTTGAAAATGGGTATCGACCATATTCATTTCACAGCCATACAACATCTGAAACGAACGATTGGGATCTTGTTTCATCAAAGCTTCTACTTTATGCTGGGCAAAAGGAAAAGCTTGCACGACATCGTGATCACATACGCCAATAGCTTCCATGCCCCAGTCATAGGCGGTTTGAATATAATCTTCAATGGCAGCAACACCATCCATTTCACTAAAGTTGGAATGGACATGCCATTCGATTCGTTTTTCTTTGGCTGTATCTTCTCTTTTTTTAGCGGGGATGGCTTCCAATTTTGAAATCATAAAACTATCACATTGGGAATAATTGTCATAGACAACTTCGCCCGTCAAGCGTACGGTCTGCCCATTTTTGACGGCATTGATCTCATCGATCGAACAGCGTTTTCCTTCAAAACGTTTGGCAACGATCGCATCTTGATAATCACTGATATACAGTTCTTGTAACGTTCGTTTGGATTTCAATACCCGATTTTCAACCGAAAAGATATGCCCTTCTATCGCTACATTGTGCATACCGACACGCAAATCACCAATCGATGAAGCAATCACATCTTTGATGTATTTATTTTTAGGCGTCGAAACAACCGGTTTTTCTATTTTTGGCAAAGCCATCTCTTTGGTTTCGATTTCTTCTTCCTCTTCGCTCAATCGACAGACAAATTCCATCACAATGCCAAATGTGGCCAACTCGTTTTCTAAGGATGGCAAGCCTCGTTTGAGCTGGGCCAAACGACTTTCATCATGGGTCGCAAAACAAACGACATCCTTTTCCATAAAAGGATGCAAATACCAAAAAGCTTGGTATTCATGATGACTGGCAACAATGCGTTCCACATAAAGATCGAGATCACTCATGGCACATACCGGATCTTTGGCTTGAATGTGGAGCGTAATATCGGTATGTAAGGCTACTTTCAATTCATGACACGTTTGTCGATACACCTCAAAAGGCAAGACTTGTTCCACTTGGATCGATAGTTCCAAACAATTCTGGATGGCATGATAGATTGGCGGTTGAAAGCTTTGGGCTTTTTCAAAATAGGACAAACAATCTGGGGACAAATATTTTTCTAACAGTTCATACATATCGGACATGATCTGCCTCTACTTCGCCATTTTTTCAAAGGCATCTTTGGCTGCTTTTTGTTCGGCTTTTTTCTTGGTTCCGGATGTTCCTTTTCCTAATAAAATATCATCCAAGTAGACTCCCATGGTAAATGTTGGCGCATTGCTTGGACCCGTTTCCTCTAATAAACGATATTGAATGGTCTTGCGACTATCGGCTTGGATCACTTCTTGAAGATGCGTCTTATAATCGGTCACATCTTCACTTTTGGGTTGGGAAAATTCTGGTTTCATCACTTTTGTCAGAATTTCATCACAAACCGCATAGCCTTGATCCAAATAGATAGCCCCAATACAAGCTTCAAATTGATCAGCCATGATCGAACGACGGCGGCGACCTCCCGTTTTGATCTCACCAACACCTAAGCGTAAGAATTCATACCATCCCAATTGATCATTTAATTTAGCCAAAGTCGCTTCACAAACCGTTTGCGCTCGTAATGTGGTCATTTGGCCTTCATGCAGTTTTGGCTGCATATGGATCAATTGATCCGAGCTCCATATCTGCAAAACGGCATCTCCCATGAATTCCAATCGTTCATTATTATCAATGGGATCGTTGGCATGTTCATTCGCATAGCTCGAATGCGTACATGCTTCCAAATATAATTCTTCATTCTTGGTTTCATAGCCTTGGCTATGCATCCATTCACTCAATGTCTTCATGGGTTCCTCCTTCTAGATCCCTTCGTACACAATCGGGTACAAAGGCTGAAATATCTAAATGATATCGTAACAATTCACGTACATTGGAACTGGAACAAAACATATGTTCCGGTTTTGTGAAAAGGCAAATGGTTTCCAAATGATCATCGATGGATCGATTCATGGTTGCCATGTTTAGTTCATATTCAAAATCTTGGCTGTTGCGCATGCCTCGAATCAAATATTTCGCATGCACCGATTGAGCCGCATCAACGGTCAATCCTTTTTGAATGCGACAAGAAACGTTGGGATATGCCATACAAGCTTGTTTTAGCCAAGCTAGACGTCTTTCCGCACTAAAGACTTGATGTTTTTCTGAATTTGGTGCCACAAAGACATACAAATGATCAAAGAGCGTACTGGCTCGTTCAATCAGATCCATATGACCCTTGGTGACCGGATCAAAGGCACCACAAAAAATGGCTGTTGGCATGCTCATTTCTCCTTTCGATAATAGGTAATTTTCGTATTGCGATACGATTTTGTTTTCCAAATCACAAAATCAACAATTTGATGGGGAAAGTCATCTTTTTCATCACTTTCCACCACAATGATCGATGTATCTTTTAGTAATTGATGTTGACGCAATTGTTCAATCAACAATGCATTTTTTTGTTTGGCATAGGGTGGATCGATATAGATCAAATCAAACGGCTGACTCAATCGATCCAATACGGAAAAGATATCTCCACGAATGATCTGACACTGTGCTTCCACTTGCAACAAGGCAACATTTTTTTTGATGGTCTGAATGGCTTTGATGTTTTTATCCACACAAACTGCTTCATCCATTCCGCGTGATAAAGCTTCTAAAGCCATATTGCCTGTTCCACTGTAACAATCTAAAAAACGCCCACCATCAAATTGATTGCCTAAGCTTGAAAAAATGGCGCCTTTTACTTTATCAGCCGTAGGACGGGTGCCTTGGCCAGGTACACTTTCCAAACGGCGCGAACCATATTTCCCACTAACGATCCTCATCGATGCATCTCCTTGACACGAATATAGCCAATACAGCTTTGACAAATTCCCAACGCCATACAAACCGACATCAAACTGGATCCACCACTGGAAATAAATAATAAAGGAACACCGGTAAATGGCATCAATGCCGTCACACCTCCAACGTTTAAGAAAAAGTGCATAAAAATATAGGTGGCTGTTCCCCCCAGAATGACCTTATAAGCGAGATCATTGGTTCGAAACGCATAATACAACAAGCGACCTAATAATAAGATATACATAAGAATGATCAGACCCAATCCGATGATACCGGTTTCTTCCAAGACAACGGCCAAGATATAATCGTTATCAGCTTGGGTCAAATAGCCGTATTTCCGACTGGATTCGCCCAATCCTTTCCCAATCACATTGGAAGAGCCAATCGCATAAAGAGAGTTGGCGGGCTGATACCCTTCTCCATAGATATCATTGTAGGGATTCTTCGCATTTTCAATTCGTGTAGCCACATGCGAAAAAGGGGTCTTGGCAATGATATTGGTTCCGAGGTCCGTGACAAAAAAGAGGCCTACTCCCAATACGACCAACACCAACAAAGCGGCAATGATGCGATTCTGTGTTTTCTTCAATACCGGAAAGGTCGGGATTTCCACACAAACCAGATAGGTCATGATCAATATGGACAATGTTCCTAAATCTTTTTGAAGGATCAATTCAATGGCGAATAAAGCAATCATGAGATTGGGCACTTTAAAAAGATCGTTAAAAGAGCGTAAGAGTTCTTTTTCTTTTTTGGTTCGATTAATGGCATTGGCTGCCAATAAGACCATAAAGGGTTTCACAAATTCAGCGGGTTGAATGGAAAAGCTTCCCAAGCGGATCCAGGCATGCGAGCCACCCGAGGCACTGAATAAGAAAGGAAGCAACATCAAGCCGAGGAAAAACACCGACAAGAGTGGTTGCAGACGATTAAATAAACGAAAAGAAAAATAGCGAAAAAATATATACATGATGACCAAACTAATGCCGCAAAACATGCACTGATGGGCAATCGTTCGCCAAACGATGTTGGCATCGGATGTTGTTTGACCTACATCCGTAGAAACGATCATGATACTGCCAAAAACCATTAAAGCGACAACCAACCAAGTCAATCGTCGATCCATGGCGATTTTACGAATTCGAGCCATACATCCTCCTTCAGTAACAATCATTCTAACATATTTGGACATGCCTCGTTCAAATAAATTGTCAGGAAGACAAATTTGCTTTAGAATAAGGACGAAGGTGAGAAGATGAAACTAACAATGGAAGATATCATCTTGGATTCCGATCCAAGAATACGTGAAAAAAGCCTACCGGTCGATCTGCCCCTGTCGGATGAAGATCGACAACTGCTTCAAGCCATGTTGCAGTATGTAAAGGATTCGCAAGATGAAGAAATAGCCCAAGCGGAAGGATTACAACCTGCCGTTGGCATTGCTGCGATTCAATTGGGTATTCCCAAACAATTACTGGCCGTGGTCGTTCCCGAAGAAGATGGTATCCATGAAGTGGCATTGGCCAATCCCAAGATCATTTCCGAATCCGTGCAAAATGGATACTTAAATGGTGGTGAAGGTTGTCTATCGGTCAAAGAAGAGCATCCCGGCCATGTCTACCGTCATGCACGAATTAAAGTGCGTGGTTATGATCTGGTCCAGGATAAAAAGACCGTTATTTCGGCCAATGGTTATTTTGCGATTGCCCTCCAACATGAAATTGATCATTTATCTGGCATATTATTTTATGATCGAATTGATCCAAATGATCCTTGGAAGGCAGATCCAGAAGCAGAAGTCATTTAATTCTGCTTTTTTTTCGGCTATACTTGGTATAAAATTAATACAAAAGAAAGAGGTCAACATGCCAAAACTACAAGATTATAATAATCGGCATGCGATCAATCGAAAGACATATTCTGTAGAAAAAAACGACACTTTGATCTATGCCCTTGGTGGCTTGGGCGAAGTCGGTAAGAACATGTACTGCTTCGAACATGACAATGAAATTTGTATCATTGATTGTGGCGTTTTATTTCCAGACGATGATTTGCTCGGTGTCGACTATGTCATCCCTGATTATCATCATTTGATTCGCATGAATAAAAAACACAAGATTTTAGTGATCACCCATGGTCACGAAGATCATATTGGAGGAATTCCCTTTTTATTAAAACAAGTAAAGATCGATGCGATCTATGCGCCTCGGTTTGCGAAAGCTTTGATATTAAAAAAACTCAATGAACACAAAGGTTTGGAACACACCAAGATCATTGAAGTCAATGAAGACTCGAATATTCAAACGAAATATTTCCAAATTGGCTTTTTTAATACGATTCATTCCATTCCCGATTCGTTGGGCGTCTTGATCAACACGCCAAATGGTCGTGTGGTGGAAACCGGTGATTTCAAGTTTGATTTCACACCAGTGGGTACGAATGCTGACTATCAAAAAATGGCCTTTATTGGTGCAAGCCAACCGGATTTATTAATGAGTGACTCGACCAATTCGGGAGTAGAAGAAATGTCTATTTCGGAACGTGTTGTTGCCAAAGAAGTATTGGACATCATGCGCAACAATACAGAGAGTCGTTTGATCGTCGCAACATTTGCATCCAATGTGTATCGGGTCGCGCAAATTATGGAAGCTGCGGTCAAGTGTCATCGAAAGGTGATCGTCTTTGGTCGAAGCATGGAAAATGTCGTTGATATTGGTCGTAAGATGGGTACGATCAAGATTAAAAATTCGCAAATGTTGAAACCAGAAGAACTGGCTCATACACCAGATGATAAGGTTTGTATTATTTGTACAGGATCGCAAGGAGAGCCATTGGCTGCCTTAAGCCGCATTGCGAATGGAACCCATAAACATATTCACTTAAAACCAGGAGATACGATTGTTTTCTCTTCGAATCCCATTCCGGGTAATGAAGACAGTGTCAATCGAGTGGTCGATAACTTATTTAGAGCTGGTGCAAAAGTTTTAACCAAATCCATTTTGAATAACTTGCATACAACAGGCCATGCTTCGCAAAAGGAACAAAAATTGATGATCCAATTGATCAAGCCAAAGTATTTCATGCCTGTGCATGGTGAATTTAAGATGTTGATGCACCACCGTCAAACAGCCATCGATACGGGCATCCCACCAGAAAACACGTTTATTTGTGCCAATGGTGATATCTTGATCTTACGAGATCATCAAGTCTTACCAAGCAATTGGCGATTCCAGGGGGATGATATCTATGTGGATGGCAATGATGTTTCGGGTCTTTCCACTGCCGTCTTAAAAGATCGCCGGATCTTAGCGGAAAATGGTATGGTTGCTGTCGTGATCGCAATCGATTCCAAAACCAATACCTTATTGGCACCCCCTGTGATCTTGTCACGTGGTTTTGTGTTCATCAAAGATTCACAAGGATTGATGAAAGAAGCAAGTTTTATCGTTGGAAAATCTTTGCAGGAACAAATGAAAGAAAAAACCACATTTGGTGAATTAAAGAATTGTGTGCGTTCGACATTGGAGCCGTTCTTATATAAGAAGACCCATCGAAATCCAATCGTGATCCCAGTAATCATCAATTCCAGAAAGACCATGGAAGAATTGGCGAAGAAACGCAAATCGCACCGTTCAAAACCGAGAGAAAAAGTGAAAGAAGATTAGCTATGATCTTCTTTTTTTGATAGAATCGATGGATAGGAGGTGGAATCCATGCATCGTTGGCAAAAACGTCTTTTGGCCATCATCGTTGTTTTATTGGTGATCGTCATTGGTTTTGATGTTTCTTTATATCATGCCATTCAATATGAACCCAGTGAATTAGCTGTGAATTATCGAACCATAAAAGATGATAGAATTCCTACTTCCATGAAGGATGTATCCATTCTCTATTTTACTGATCTACAATATGGCTCATTTGAAAACAAAGAACGATGTGATCGTGTGTTTTCCCAAATCAAAGAATTAAATCCCGATATTCTGATCTTTGGCGGCGATGTATTGGACACGAATACGACCTTTGATACGAAAACACAAAACTATATTTTAAAGAAATTTAAGGAGATCCAAGCTCCACTAGGTAAATTTGCGGTTTGGGGCGAAAAGGATCAAAGCCATAAAGCTGAATTAAAGAAGATCTATAAAAAAGCCCAAGTTGAAGTGTTAGATAATCGTCAAGTCAGCTTGTATAATGGGAGCTCTTCAGGGATTCGTTTCATTGGTCTATCCAATACAAATGGGATTTCCAGTGCAACACAAAAACTATCTTCCAAAACCTTTAATCTATTGGTTTGTCACAAACCAGACATTTTGGTCGATAGTTCGTTGGCTTCCAAACATATTTCTTTGGCATGGGCTGGCCATTCCCATGGCACCCAGATTACCTTCCCTTTATTGGGTCCCTATAAAACGGTATCAGGGGCATCAAAATTAAATCGAAGTCATGCCACCAATTTAAGTTTTGACTATGATATTTCCACTGGAGTGGGTTGTACCAATTTGGATGTTCGTTATGGAGCCAAACCAGAAATTAATTATTATATATTGAAGAAATAGATAAAATAGCTTATGATATGGACTGTCAAGACAGGGGTGTCCACCAGGACTGAGATGCAGTGCGATCCCTTATGACCTGATCTAGGTAATACTAGCGTAGGGAGTCTTAAAGTCTTTAAGTTCCTTGCGCCTCAATGGAGGTGTTTTTTTTATGAAAGATTTATCAGTGAAAGATCTTGTTTTGATGGCATTTTATGTAGCCCTATTTATGGTATTGGATATGTTTATCAATACCTTGGGTTTCTTACAAATGCCACAAGGTGGTAGCCTTGGTGTTTCTACCATCGCTTTATTATTGGCTAGCTATCATTTAGGATGGAAGAAAGGTACAGTCGTTGCGATCGTCAGTGTATTCTGCCAATTCGTGACTGGAAGGATGTATCTATTGGGCTTTACCCAATTCTTATTGGATTACTTCATTGCCTTTAGCGTATATGGTTTGGCTTGTTTATTTCCCAATTATAAATACTTTTATTCCGGGGTATTGATCACCAATCTCATTCGTTTTCTTTCTTCAACCATTAGTGGGGTTGTCTTCTATAAGACCACATGGATGGGATCCATTATTTATCAAGCCTGGTACATGGTACCAACAACCATTATTGGTTTGATCTTGGTTCCTTTATTGATGGAATCATTAGCACCACGTATAAAAAAAGCATAATGACGCAGAGCAATCTGCGTTTTTTTCATGGATGAATTGTCAAATTAAGTGCAACACGATGTATGTGAGTCTATTTCGTTCATAACTTCATTTGGTGTCTTATAGCCAAGGCACTTTCGTGGCCGATTATTCATCAGTTCAAGATTATGCTTTAGCT
>NZ_JALBUS010000013.1:0-58841 GCF_033971885.1 Absicoccus intestinalis
ATAATTTAGACTCCAATCTAGAATTTTTTAAAGTTCTTGGAGCAGCTCCAAAAACTCTAATTGAATTCACTAAAATTATCGGAGATTTATTGATGAATTGGAATCCACTGTTTTATCTGACGCTTACAATGTAAGCGAGAACTCACAAAGCCACTTCAGGACATCGTTGAAGTGGCTCTATTTTTGTTGATTTAGTGTAAGCGTCTGATAAACTGGTGTCGATGATGTTAGAATAAAAAGGTACTTTAAACTTGGCGGGGTTGATTATCCCGCCAAGTTTAAATATAATTTTTGATCATACCTCTCTATAATTTAAAGCGTCAAAAAAAGCGTTGACTTTTTTTACTTTGTCAACAGTCTGCGATGGTGCGCTACAGGCTCATCATTTTTCCGTTATGGGCATAATAAGCCTCAATCTTTTTTTAAACGATTCTTTATTTGATCAAGCATCATATTAACAATTGGGTTCTTTAATAGAAAAAGGGAACCTGTATAAACAAAAAATGATCCAGCTATAGCAACTAGTGTCTGAATTATTATGTTTGAAATAAAAGCAGACGACATAACACATATCACAATAATCGATGTACAACCAACTAGAATTGTTAAGATATTTCTTATTGTTATCTTATTTATAAAAATATCGCCTATTATGTCTCGGATATTGTAAAAATTCATGCTAGCCATGGTAAATTCAGCAAGTACTGTAGTGATAGCGGCTCCTCTTTCCGCGAGAAGTGGAATCATAAAAAAATTCAACCCAATATTTTCACAGGCACTAAAGACAGAAGAAAAGAGTGAATACTTCTCTCTTCTGTATGGAATCAGAACACATTGATTAAAAAGTGTACTAAAGATAGAGAAAAATATTGCAATACTCAATATGATCAATGATGTTTGTGATGCCTCATATTTACTGCCTCCTATAATTAATACAATATTTTTGCTCAACATGATTAGTCCTATAACTGAAGGGAAGATTATAACAAACAGACTATTTGCAACTTTAAGCATAAGAGAATCATATTCTTTTTTCATCTTCATACCGGCATATAGAGAAAATCTGGGAATCGTTACCGTTAATGCAGCTGCAAGTACTGGAAGAATTGCATTATAAATTTTTGTAGAAACTCCATATATTCCGACTGTATAGTCATTTTTCAAATACCCAAGCATAGTTATATCTGAAGTAACATAAATCTGTATTGCTACATTCGAAGCAAAAATAATTAATATAGGTACAAGTCTTTTCATCCATTCAAAGTGGATTTTAAGATGAATATTGCATAATTTTCTTGCATGAATAAAATTTAGAACATTTGATCCGACAGTAGCAAATACTGTGACAGCTGTATAATTTAAATAGTCGCCGGGTCTTTTTACAAAAGTAAATAGCAACATTATTGAGATTATTTTAAAAATAATACTTCTGACTGTAATATATTTATATTCTTCATATATAACATACAACCATTCTGTTCCAACAGTTGTAAATATAATTTGAATACTAAATATGATGATACAAGTAGCATAATTCTGTGCTTTCTGAGAAAAAATAAGATACAAAAATAAACACCCATACGATATCAAAGTTGATGAGATATTTATAGTAAATATTTCACTTGAGAATTGACTAATCTTCTTCCTATCATCTCTATACTTTGCACCTTCTCTAACTGCATATTTGTCTATTCCAAGTGCAGCTAAGAGAAGAAAATATGATATTATAGAACTCGAAAAATTATATTTTCCAAGTTCACCAACCGAAAGGATTCTAGATACATAAGTGAAAGTTATTAAAGGAAAAAGTAGATTCAAAACAGTTCTTACACTATTTAAAATTGCGTTAGTTTTTATTGATTTCGTCTTTTTTCCTGCTGCAGGATATTTATTCATAATTGAAAACCTTCATTAGTCTTTAAAAATAACCTTTCTAAACGTTATTATCTTTCCTTAAAGATAATTCCCATACTTTACTTATAAATATCACCTATGCCTTTCTTCTTTTAACATTTTATTAAAATGCAGTTTGATAAAAACATTCAATACTAGTACTTTTATAAGAGGGCTATACATTCACAAAAACCCTAGTATAAGTTTCAATATAAACTATTTTTTGATATTCAGGATAAAAAATTTAAATATTTTTACTTACTATTTTATTGATATTAATTATTTTCATAAAATCAAAATAGTCTACTAGATAGTATAAAATACCTATTTTACAAGTTTCTTATTTCAAAAAAACTTCCACTAGTTAACTGGCAGTATCTCGAATATTACATAGTGAAATGGCCATCCCTAACATAAAGAAGATATATGGATCAGTAAGATATGTACCTGATATGCATAATTTAATTAGTCCACAACATATAAAAATACAAAATATATTTTTAATGTTCCATGGTATATTATTTTTAATTAGCGCAGAAAAAATTAACCATACAATTCCAAGAATTAATATAAATCCAAAGAAAACTCCAAATTCAACAATTAGTTCCAAAAATATGTTATGAACATATGCTCCTGCAAAAAAAACATCACTCGAGAGTCCATATCCTAAAATATTATCTGATATTGCTTTAATAACTTTTTTTCTTAAAATACTTCTACCACTATCAAAAGGTGAATTTATTTCTCCTTTCATAAAATAAAAAAGTCTAGTACTCAATCCATGCGTGCTAGCATAATTGTATATATTCAATAAAAATGAATTATAAAAATTTCCCACTGTGAAAATTACAATCAAAAAAAGAAATACTACAATGGAAATAATCTTCTTGTGCAAACTTAATTTCATAAAATATCTATATAAACAAATAACAAAAAATATTATGGAACAGATAAGCGATCCTCTATTTCCGAGCATAACCATAAAAATAAATCCCAAGATAGAGATAAATAGATACATAATATTATTATAGTTTACAGCAATATAAAATACACATAAGACATGTGGAAGTATAATGTATGAATAATACATACTTCCACTCCAATCGGCTTGAATATTAGCTCCTGATTGTATAATAACTAAAATTGTAGAAATTAAACATAATAAAGAAATCAATCCTAAATATCTAACATTTCTATCATCATATAAGATATTTAAAATAACTCTACCCATAAAAATCATCGGATAACACTGAAGAACAAATATCCATATGTATGTATTTATAAATTCCTGATTATATTTGCTATTAATCAAAACTGTAACACATACTACCAATAATACAATAATTGTATAAAAAACATCTATTATATCTAGTTTCCCAAGTATATATGGCAATGAACCTATTAAAAGTAATATTAAAACTATGAGTCTAAAATAATTCAAGAAAAAATCACCAAAAAAAGGTAACCTTGATAAAATTACAGACACATACTTAAAAAGAGTGTTATAAGTCCACAAAACACATGTAAAATAGAAGAATATTTTTTTGCTTATGGTTTCTGATTTTGTTTGCATCTTCAATTAGCACCTACTATCATTTTATTTCGATCCACTAATTTTTAGGGAAAAATATTTTATTTTATTTTTTTCATGTGGACAATTAATTTATCCAAATGAACACTCACATTGTAATATATCTGTAAAATTGTAATTTTAAATTGTAATTTTTTCTTTTCAATACGATCATTTTTATCAAGATCTTGATAAAAATGATACATAAGAAAAGTATAATGAAATGTTTTTTTATCAAGATTTTTAATCAATGGTTCAATATATGGTTGATCTTCTTTTTTATAGTTCTCAAATATATATTTAAAATCATACAAATGTCTTATAAAACAAGATTTTTCAAATGATTTGTCTATATCAAGCTGCAAATCAAATATTATTAAATTTCTAAAACATCCATATGTTCTTTTCTTACCAGTCCAAAGTCCATCTCCAGTTAGATTATATTGTGCCCACAATTTATTAATATAATATATTTTTCCGTATTGTAGAATTATATAAGTAATGAAATTATCATTTAAGAAATTCCGATACTTAGGGTTAAGCATCAATTCTTTGCAACATGATCTAAAAAGAATTGTATTTGTATGAAAATAGAGTTTTTCCCAATAATATTTTGAATCGATAATTCCTTCATGTAAAAAAGTATCTACTAATGGATATTTTTTTGCATTATTAATATCATTTGCCATAATATTATGTGCAACGCATGAACACTCTATATATTTTTTGTCATCCAACAATTCAACTTGTTTTTTTATTTTCTGAGTTCCAATAAATTGATCATCACCATCTAAAAAAATCAAATACTCACCAGTTGCTTTCTCCAATAGGTTTGCTCTATTTTTAGCAGCCCTGGTCCCATCTTTTTTGGAATCCTTATCTCTTTGCATAATATATAGCTTAATATTATTTGGAAAACGGTTTATCCATTTATTTATACGTTCTTGTGTAGTGTCACTAGAACCATCATCTCCAACTAATAGTTCCCATGAAAATGGCATTTCTTGGATAACTACACTTTTGATTGCATCATCAATATATTGTTCACAATTGTATGCTGTTATTAAAATTGAAACTTTCATTTTTCTTATTCATCCCAAATCTATGAGTAACTTTTTTATAATTATGCAAACAGTAGTATAGTAAAGCGGGCATATATTTTGCTGTAGCATAAACAAAGTAAGATTTATTTTTGTTTTTTTGCTTTCCCAATGCCATCAAATAAATATATTCATTTACTTTTGGTATATATCTACAATATTTCCTTCCGTAAACATTAGGATTTTTCTTTATTTCTTTTCTATCGTAAGTTATAACATCCTTGTAATATTTTAATCTCTTAGGAGAAAACATTTCCTTTGAGGCAGAAACTCCTATGTTTGATCTATGATTGACTGAATATATATCTAAAAAACCAAATCTATTATGATTCTTTAATATTTTTAATACTGTTGGAGAATCATCAATGACCATGTAGTCTTCATCACATCCACCCACATCATTGTAATAATCCCTTGTAAAAATGGTTGCCTGTACTGCAATAGGAAAAATATCATTATTTGTAATGTATCTACGAGATTGGTCATAAGTCATAGAAAGTACTTTTGAAATTGCATTATTTGATTTCTCAACGCGTGCATCTTTAATAGGTTTCATAAAAGCATCACATTGTTGACATTTTGATACAGCTCCATACAAGTTTTTATGAGAATTTAAAAATGCTATTTCTTTTGAAAATACTCGATAATCAAAATAAGTATCATCTCCACCAATAATTTTAATAAATTGCCCTTTCACTAAAGGAAGGGCTCTATTAATATTTTTTACTGTTCCTCTATTTTTTCCGTCATAAAGAATTAAAAATCTTATTATGTTTCCATTATTATTATTAATAATATATTTTTCAATTTTTTTAACATCCAGTTCTGGAGTCCCATCGTCAGCAATGATTAATTCAATTCTCGCATAATCTTGCATTAATATAGATTCCAAAGTTTGATATAAATAGTTTTGTTGCTTGTAAGTGACAACTATGATGCTCAATAGCTTGTTTTGGGCTTGCATAAGTTTACTATCCATTTTCTAGCTCACTCTTCTATATTTTCAATACCATATTTTTTCTTTTGCTCCAAAGTAAGCGAGTCATACCACTTATGAAAACCAACACCATTCCAAGGCATGTAATTACTAAAATGTTCCCTCCAAGGGTATGCAGGGACTCCTGTAATTTTATTTTTAGTTCTCCGGACATCAGAAATACATTTTGCAGGATTCCCTATTGCTACCGCATATGACACAACCGATTTCGTTACAATTGCACCCGCACCAATTAAACAATCCTGTCCTAAGTCTAATCCTGGCATGATAATAGCTCCTGTCGCAACGATAGCAAAAGGATGAATATGAACTCCAACAAAATTATTTGAAGGTGGTGTCGGATCATTTGTAAGAACAACGTAGGGAAAAATCCACACAAAACTGTCAATCTCGGATAGTTGTCCAACGTGAACATTCGAATGCATCCTCACATAACTTCCAATTCTACAATTTCCCTGGATATCACTAAGCGTTCCAACGCTTACATTGTCTCCTATCACTGTTTTTTCACGAATGGTCACCTGATGGCCAGTTTGAAAATTGTCACCTATATATGACTCTGTATAAATAATAGAACCACTTCGAATCAATATATTATCGCCTATTATCAGTTTATGATTATGCTTTTTCCTATCTATACAAAAATCCATTTCATACTCACCAATGATACAATTTGCGCCAATAAATCCGTTTTCCCCAATCTTTGTACCAGATCGAATAATTG
Organism: Absicoccus intestinalis; assembly: GCF_033971885.1. Taxonomy (NCBI): domain Bacteria; kingdom Bacillati; phylum Bacillota; class Erysipelotrichia; order Erysipelotrichales; family Erysipelotrichaceae; genus Absicoccus; species Absicoccus intestinalis. The sequence goes on from NZ_JALBUS010000013.1 coordinate 6,285, forward strand.
TATTGCTATCTATATAACAGTTATCTCCAATTGTTACATTTTCTTCTATAGTACAATTATCCCTAATAATGACATTCTGACCTATTTTTGCATCTTTTGATATAATGTTCATACACTACCTTCTATTTTTCTTCAGGATTCCATTCATTTATCTTGTCAATCACAAACTTAATCTCTTCATCAGTCATTCCATAATATAAAGGAAGACTGAGTTCAGTAGCACTAATTTCCTCAGCAATCGGGAAATCTCCTTTATGAAATCTCATGTTTTCATAGCACTTCTGAAGATGTATTGGAATCGGATAATGCTTGTTTGTTCCTATACCATTATCATTCAACCACTTTTCAAGTGAATTTCTTCCAACTCCAAGCTTTATCTTTCCATTCTTTTCCTCATTTGTTTTTATACGGACACCGAAGATATGCCAAACGGGTTCAGTATAATACGGAACAAATGGAAGAATTACATTTGGATTATTAATACCATTTAAATATTTATTAGCTGTTTCTCTTCTATTCAGATTCACTTTGTCCAAAAATGGTAGCTTTGCCGTGAGAAATGCTGCTTGAAGTTCATCAAGGCGACTATTATGTCCTTTATATATATGATGATACTTATAGTCAGAACCATAGTTACCTAATGCTCTTACCTTGTTAGCTATTTCTTTATTATTAGTAATAATAGCACCTGCGTCTCCAAGTGCTCCCAAATTCTTGCCAGGATAGAAACTAAAACCAGCGGCATTGCCAAAACTTCCAATTTTTCTCCCTTTATAGGTGGCCCCATGTGCCTGAGCACAATCTTCAACAACCTTCAATTTGTATTTATCAGCCAATGACATAATCGGATCCATATCACACGCCTGACCATAAAGATGTACTGGGATAATAGCTTTTGTTTTTTCATTTATTTTTTCTTCAATCTTCAATGGATCAATATTAAAAGTTCTTATATCCGGCTCAACAAAGATTGGTGTTGCACCCGTATATGTCACAGCTAAAGCAGTCGCAATATATGTATTGGACGGAACAATTACCTCATCTCCCACACCAATGCCCAATGCTTTCAATGAGAGCATTAATGAATCAAGCCCGTTGCCACAACCAACAGCATACTTAGTTTCACAATAATTCGCAAATATCTTTTCGAAATTCTTATCTTCTTCTCCTTCAATATACCAAGATCGATTATATACTCGATCAAAAGCATCTCTGAGTCGTTTGTCAAGATCCTTTTCAAGTGGTTTAAATGTCACAAAAGGGATTTTCATATATTTGCCTCTTCTTTCTGTACTTTAAGATAATTTATATATTCATCGTAATCTCTTATATAATCTGATTCATCATAATATTGATCTGCTGCTACACACAATACGGAATTATCGATATTCCAAAGCATATCCCTCCAAAGACCAGGCTGTAATACAATTCCTATACTAGGATTATCGAGATGGATTTCTTCTGTTTTCTCACCATCACTAAGAAATATTGTTACACTCCCATATGGGCAAAAAAGCATTTGTTGTAAAGTCTTATGAGCATGAGCCCCTCTCTTTGCTCCAGCAGGGACATGATGGATATAATATATTCTCTTGATAGTAAAAGGAAAGTCATGAGCTCCTTCAAAAAACGAAAGTTGACCCTCCTTCCTTGTTTGAACTGTTTTGATGTTAATTATTTGATATTGCATTACTTATCATGTCTCCTTCCACAACATTCCACAAGTATTGAAATTCAATACTTACTTTCACCCTTTAGATAAAAAAGCACTCGACTACTTCTTGTCCTCATATAGTACATAAGTGGTACTGAATACCTAATAACTAATTTTAATTTTCCTATCCAATCAGAATTCTCTAACTGGCAATATTCAACTCGAAATTGGCATATTTTATATCGCATATTCACATACATTTTCCCAATAGTATCTTTTATGGGTTCCAACGAAATCCTATAATATTTTTCCAAATCCTCATAGTACTTCAATTTTCTTTTATTAAAAGCATTATTCGACGTAGAAACCCCGACTTGCCCTCTATGCTTTACACAAATTTTATTAATATACCCAATTCTCTTCTCGTTTTGTACAATTTTTATTGACATGGGAAGATCTTCAATTAAAAGAAATCTCTCATCATACAACCCTTCTGTTTCAAAGAATTCCTTTCTAAAACACATTGCCTGTGTTGATAAAGCTTTTTGATTCTTACGAACGATGTATGTTAGAAGTGAGTTTTTTTTCGTAAATATAGAATTATGATCATCTTCTACTAAAAATCCGGACTTTGATATTGGATTCATCTTATCATCGCATTCTAAAATATTTCCTACAACAAAATTAGTCTTTGGATGATTTTTCAAATAATTAATTTGACAAGAGCAAACCTCAGGTGAAGCCAGTTGATCATCTCCTGCTATAGCTTTAATATATTTTCCCTTAGCTGATCTTATTCCATAATTCAAGTTTTTCACTGTACCAACATTTTTAGAATTCACAATGATTTGAATATTTGTAATATTGCTTTTCTTATGATCAGATATGTATTTTTTGACTTGGTTTTCATCAAAAACAGGAGAAGCATCATCGCAAATCACAATCTCTATATTTGGATAATTCTGGTCTAATATTGAATCTAATGTCTCATAGAGCATATTATTGCTTTTATATGATAAAACAATTATTGAAAGTAAATCACTCATGTATCTTCCCTCTAATTGTTACGGAACAACTTTCCGTAAAGTTTTCTCACTAGATCTGAGTTAATAAAGAAATAACTTAGTCGAGCAGCAATATAATAAACCGGCCCGATCTCACTTTTAGCAGGAATAATAACGGTATCCAACACTCGTTTCTTATCTGCCATATAGATTGGATTCATACTTGTCCCTATCCCACCATTAGATCGATATTTAATGGCGTAAAAGGGTGAGTAGAAAATTTTACAACCACGCTTTGTAATATATAGCCATGTTGGCCAATCTTCCATTAATTTATATGATTCATCATACAATCCATATTCCTCAAAAAAAATCCTCTTAAAGAAAAAGCCGCCCGCCACAAGATTATTGTGGATACAAAGTCGCCTAAATACTTCTTCTGGAGATAAATCATTAATTTTCTCTGGGAGTCCTTTGTTATACTTTCCAAGTGGGTTCAAATTTTGATCACAATTCATTACATCTCCTGTTACAATTCCACATGGAGAGATATTCAAGGCTTTAGCTGCTTGTAAAAGTGAATCTTTATTGTACAGTGCATCATCAGCAGCAATAAGTTTTATATAATTTCCTGTTGATTTTTTGATTGCACCATTTGCACTTTTCACAGTTCCAACATTTTGCTCATTCTGATAAACAATTATATTAGTAATATTATGCTTTTTATTATCTTCTATATACTTTTGGATACCATCCTGATTAAACATCTTTGAGCCATCATCCACAATAATGATTTCAATATTCGGATATTTTTGATTAAAAACCGAATCCAAACATTCTTGAATATACTGTGCATTATTATAGAGCAAAATAATGACTGAAAAAAGTTCTAATTCCTGATTAACCCCTTCCACATTCCTCACCTTTACTTATATCCTTTATAAAGTTTGTAGTTTCTAATTTATTAATCTTTCCAGTATCTCCTGCTGTTGTCTGCCCTTCTGCGATTCCTTCTGTTGAATCCTTAATGAATAAGACTTTAATTGTGGCAAACATGATTTTTAGATCATTCCATAAGCTTGGATGTGAGATATACATAAGATCAAACAATAATTTATCTTCCGGTTCTGTATTGTATTGTCCATAGACTTGAGCATATCCTGTTAATCCTGCTTTTGCTTGCAACCGAAGTCTAAATTCCGGTAAAAATTCATAATATTGGTCCGCTATTTCTGGACGTTCAGGTCGAGGACCAACAATGGTCATATCTCCTTTTAAGATATTGAAAAGTTGAGGTAATTCATCAAAACGAATCTTACGAATAATCTTACCGACTTTTGTGATGCGATCATCCTTATCTCCGGTAGATAATCTTGCGACACCATCTTTTTCAGCATCCACACGCATAGAACGAAATTTCAGAATTTCAAATTCTTTTTCATCTTTAGTTAAGCGAGTCTGTTTATATAAGGCCGGCCCACCATCTAGCTTCACCAAGAATGCAGTAATGATCATGAAAGGTGATAAAATGATAATACCTAAAAGAGAAAGAATGATATCTACTGCTCTTTTAACAAAGAGATAAATGTTGCTAGGTTGATAACGATTGATCTTCAACAAAGGCAAGTGCACCAAATTCGCTTCACTTCCACTTAACATGACCATATCATTCACTGTTGGGATCGTGTATACCGTAATATTGTTGGAAATACAATATTGAAGAATATCAATACTGCTATTTTCTGGAACACCGTATAAAAAAACGACATCTATGCCATTTAAAGGATTCTTCGGTTGATTTTTAAATGTGGAAATCGACATCTTTTCAATCGCATAGAAATCCCGTTTAATATAATCATTTGTCAATCGATTCATCAAGCCCTTGGATTTGCTGTAAATAATTAATCCATGTTTTGGATGATAATCCTTGTTATATTTTTTTTGTACAAAATATACCCAAAACACAATAAATATGTAGTTTACAATGGCTGTAATGATCAATGGAAAAATATTTAGGAAATCAAAATATAAAACCAAATATAGAAGATAATACAAGAGATGCGGAATAAAAGACGCAAGAAATTGGCTTAATATCAAGGTTTTTCCATGATATCGATCCAATCGAAATCCTTCATACAATCTGATCAATGAAATATAAAAAATCAAAAAAATACCACATGGAACGATCCATGGAACCGACATAGAGTATGTATAATAACGGAACCAGCATACAGAAAAAGTAAATGTGATAAACCAAATATTCACAATTTCTGAAATAAAAATGATAAAATTTTGTGCTGATTTTCGCATGGATTATCATTCCCCCTCGTATCTCTCTCAATTCATTTAATTCTGCACGATATTGCATGCTTCTACATATTATAGTTTTATTAATTATTTTTCAACCATGACTTAAATAAATCTATGTAAATTCTTAAGAAAGCGTTATCATTTTACGGATTTCCGTTTATGTTCTATACTTATAGATATGAATAAAAGAACTGCCTTTCAAACTGGATTGGTTGATGCCATCCCCATCATGTTGGGATATTTTGCGGTTGGATTTTCTTTGGGCATTGCTGCCAAGAATGCAGGGTTAAACTCGCTACAAGGCTTTTTCATTAGTTTTTTCTGTAATGCCTCTGCCGGCGAATACGTAGCCTTTACTGTTATTGCTGCCCATGCCACCTATTTAGAAATGGTCATTGCCACTTTGATCACCAATGCCCGTTATTTTTTAATGAGTGCTTCTTTAGCCCAACGACTGGATGCCAATACATCCTTATTCCATCGCTTGCTCATTGCGTATGACGTTACCGATGAACTCTTTGGCATTGGCATTGCCAAGATCCATACCTATGGACCCTTTTATATGTATGGTGCCTATGCCGTTGCCCTACCTGGCTGGGCCTTTGGCACCATGTTTGGAGTCATTGCCGGTAATATTCTACCTAGCCCTATCGTAACGGCTTTAGGCGTTGCCCTCTATGGCATGTTTCTTGCCGTCATCATTCCTGCCGCCAAAAAAGATCACATGGTCCGCTATGTGGTCATTGTTTCTTTTCTTGCCAGTTGGCTTTGGGATCAATTCCTGCCTTCTGATAGCACCAAGACCATCCTACTGACGCTATTGATTTCTACGCTGGCCGCTTGCCTCTTTCCAAAAAAGGAGACCTCATGAGCATTCCTATTTATATTGCCTTGGCCGCATTGACAAGCTTTGTCATTCGCGCCCTACCATTGACCCTGATTCGCAAACCCATACAAAATACCTTCATCCAATCGTTTTTGTATTACGTGCCCTATGTGACCTTGAGTGTCATGACGTTTCCAACGATCCTTCATGCCACCAATAATCCTATGGCAGGAAGTGTAGCTTTGATCGTTGGCATTGTCTTATCCTGGCTGGGCGCTTCCTTATTTCAAGTGGCCTTCGCTTGTTGTCTTTTGGTTTGGTTCTTGATCTAAAGTTGGAGATCCTTTTCCATCTTCCGATAATAATAAATGGAAATATACGCACAAATGACTTCAGTGATTGGTACAGCCCACCAAATGAAATGGAGTTGATGAAATAAGGTCGACAACAGATAAAAAGCCGGCACAATGATCAAAAATTGACGAAGTATATTAATGATCAAAGTATAGCGAGCATGTTCCAAAGCTTGCATAGTGGTGGAACGAATCAAACTGATGGAAGCAAAGGGTAAAGAACTCACACAAATACGCAAAGCAACAACACCAATCTTTAACATGTGATTGGAAGCATTGTACATTTGTAAGAAAGGTTGTGGAAAAGCTTCCAAGATAATCATCTCACATACCATCAAGGCAAGCGCGAAACGAAATGCCAATTGACCGGTTTGTTTCACCCGATCTTTTTTATCCTGGGCCAAGTTATACGATAAGATAGGGATCATTCCATTGTTCAAGCCAAATAATGGCATACAACAGAAATTTTGTAGCTTTAACCAAATGCCATAGACAGCCGTTGCTGTGGTGCTATAGCCTAAAATGATCATATTGACACAAAAGGACGTTGCCGAATTCAAACCAATCGTGACCATACTGGGTACACCCACTCGAAAGATTTCTTTGGCGACATCGGGTTGGAACCGGATCAAAGACCATTGAAAATGGATCCAATGATTCTTATGATGATTCATGAAAAAACCAATACAAGTGGAAAACAATTGGCCACCAACCGTCGCAATGGCCGCCCCAGCAATTCCCCATTTGGGAAAGGGACCGATTCCAAAAATCAATAAGGGATCAAATACAATATTAAACAGGGCGCCTGAAGCTTGGGAAATCATAGCGAATACCGGATTGCCGGTACACACCAACATCTTTTCAAAATATTGGCAAAAGAAAACACCAATTCCTACACACCAGACAATGCGTAAATAAATGGTGCCTCCTTGAACGATTTCCGGTACATTGGTTTGGACCAAATAAATCTTTTGGGCAAATAAAGCACCTAAAACAATGAACAATCCCGCAAAACATACGTTCAAAAAAATACCAGTATGGGCCACTTGATTGGCTCGCTTTTCTTTTTTTAGACCAATATAATGCGGCACCAAAGCACTCATACCAACGCCAATGCCAACCGCAATCGCGTTGGCCACTTGCTGCATGGGAAACGCTAAAGAAACCGCCGTCAAGGCATTTTCGGAAATCTGGGCAACAAACATCGAATCGACAATGTTGTAGAGGGCCTGGATGAAAAAAGAAATCATCATCGGCACCGACATATTGACTAATAACTTGGGAATGGGCCAAGTCCCTAACTTATTTTCTCTCATACCGATTCATTATAACATAAAAAAGCACCAACTCTTACTGAGCTGGTACCGGTTCTTGTTCAATTTCATTTTCATGCAGATTGATTTCAATGGAATCAAATTGTTCTGCAATGTCTTCGGCATGATCATTGATACGTAAAAAATCATTGAAGACCCGCGACATCATGATACCTGTTTCGGAATCCATCGCATTGTCTTTGATTTCTTCAATTTGTTCCTTTCGCCACAAATGAATCAAAGAATGGAGCTTTTTCGTATTTTGCTTGATGGCATCTAGATCATATATATAATCTTTGGAATGCATGGTCATTTCCGACATATGCAAGATCATATCCAAATCTTTGGTTGATAATTTATTTTCGGCTTGTTTCTGAGCCTGTTTGGAAATATTCACGGAATAATCACTGATTCGTTCCAAATGGACCAAAGACAAATAGAAAGCTCCTAGCGCTTGAGAAACATTCGCATTAATATTTGGTGTGGATATAGCCGTCGTGATGTATTCCGAAATGGCTTCATTCAATTTGTTGACTTGTTTTTCTCGATCAAGGATCAGATCACATCGATCACTTGAGTACGAAATCAACTGCTTGGATGCATCCTGCACATTTTCGTAAGCTACATCCATCATATGGATGATTTCATCACTGACTTGATACACATTGATGGCATTGGCACCAATCAACTTATTTGATTTAGGTAAAGGTTGCAGATACAACAAGCCATCTTTCTTCTTTTCAGGTTCGCTTGGTAAGATCTTTTCCGCAAAATCCGCCAATTTATAACCAAATGGAATCAATAAGATCGTCGTACAAACATTAAATAACGTATGCATGTTCGCAATTTGTTTTGGTGCATTGGTTGGCGTCCAAGAAATGACCCAATCCGTTAATGGCGTACTCATACAAATGAGCGTAAAGATGATCGTACCAATGATATTAAAGCTTAAATGAATGATCGTTGTTTGTTTCGCTTCACGGCTTGCCCCAATCGAAGCCAAGACCGCGGTAATACAAGTACCAATGTTTTGACCAAACAAGACATAAACGGCGGTATGCAGATCGACGATGCCCGAAAGAGCCAAGGCCTGCATGACACCAACCGATGCTGAGGACGATTGAATCAAAGCCGTAAATCCAGCACCTACCAAGATACCAATCAATGGATTGGAGAAACTGGAAACCATATTAATAAACGCATCACTATGACGCAATGGCACCATCGCACTGGACATCATATTCATTCCTAAGAATAGGATACCTAAACCGGCAATGATCTCACCAATTTGACGTTTGGTTTCTCCCTTTAAGAAAAGCACCATGGCCACACCCAAAAACGCAATCAATGGAGCGATGGCACCAATATCCAACGCAATCAACTGACCGGTAATGGTCGTACCAATATTGGCACCCATGATGACCCAAACCGCTTGTCGCAACGTCATCATTTGCGCATTCACAAAACCAACCACCATGACTGTGGTGGCTGATGACGATTGAATGATCATAGTGACCACACAACCCAATAAAATTCCTACAAAACGATTGGTCGTTAATTTCTCCAAAATCGATTTCATCCGGTCTCCAGCCGCAGCTTCCAGACCACCTGACATCATCTGCATACCATACAGAAACAATGCCAATCCACCCATAAGGTTTATCACAATTTCCATAAAGAGCTTCTCCTCTATCTCATCTTTACCTTCACTTTACAATAAAAAAAGTCCAATCCCTTGGACTTTACATAATCTTTACAAAGCTTTTACGATTCAATGATGTACGCATTGACAATTTTCGCACTATACGCAATATGCGTATCCTTATTCGAACCCGTCGCATAACTATCCACATCTTGGGGATACCATTTTTGTAACGAAGGATCCAACGCTCCTAAATCTATGGCTTGTTTTTGGACCACTTTACACTCCAATGTCAATGGATATTCCACAATGGCCGGTACATTTACTTTTTCGCCATCAACCAAATGCAAATGAGCCATCTCGATCTTATCGATATCCCGTCCACTTTGCGAACCACAAACCTTGGTGATGGTTGGATCTACCTTTCCCAAAGGAATATTCAAAGTAAATTCTCCCGTTGCATCCAACTGATCACGAGTAAAACGATGTTCCCGAATAAAACAAGTAAAAATAGGCAACGACCAATTGAAACCCAATTGTCCCCAACCAATGACCATCGTATTGACCTTTTGATCCTTTGTCGTCAACAAAATACCCTTTGGCAAGGCTTCAACGATATTTTGTGCATATTCTGATATATTTACCGCTTTTTTGATCATAAACAACTCCTTCAGAAAAGCAGATACCCTTGTATCTGCTAATTCTCTTCATTCAATTTTTCATCGATATCCGCAATTTCATCTTCCAATTCGGAAATGAATTTTTCTTTATCCTTGATATCTTCTTCGATCTGATCACGTTCACTATCACTCAACAAACCATTCATATCATCATTCAATTGTTTGATTTGTCGCTTTTGATTATCGATCAAAGATTGCTTATGCGCAACCGTATCATGCATACGATCGACCCAATTTTGATGCTTCTTCTCATTGAAAGCACGCAAACCTTCAAAATAATCATCCATGAAACTACGGAATTCAGCCCAGATCTTGTTTTCTTTATCACGACCACAAGAACCAATATCCTTCCATTCTACACTGAGATTCTTCATCGTTTCCGTATTCTCACGCGTATACGACTCGGTCTCCGCAATCAATTGGGCCTGTTTGACCAATTGCTCTTTCTTTTCATAATTCTCATTTTGTTTTTCGTGCAACTCATCAAAATACGTATTCCGACGATCATAGAAAACTTGACGCGCATCACAGAAAGCCGTCCATAAAGCATCTTCATATTCACGACCCGCACTACCAGCCGCTTTCCATTCATCCATCAAATCACGATAGGCCTGCGAAGTTTTCTTCCATTCTTCCGAATTTTGTAAAGCCTTCGCCTTTTCAATCAAAGACTCTTTGACTTGACGAACCTGTTCAAAAGACTGATTCATCTCTTCCCAATGCTCATGTTTACGATCATAGAATTTCTGACGCGCATCATGAAATTGCTCCCACAATTCATCGTCTTGACGACCCGCATTACCAGCCGCTTTCCACTCATCCATCAATGTTTTCATGGACTCTGTCGTTTGTTTCCATTGATCCGAATTCGCCAATTCTTTAGCACGCGCAATCAATTCTTCCTTTAAAGCAACACTCTTTTGAATTTGTTCATCCCGTTTGGCATAAATCTTATCCAAAACGGCTTCAAACTGATCATGAAGTTGTTCTTCATAGACCGATTGTGAAAAATGAATACGACGGAAACGACGACGCAGATCCTCTGCGCGATCCATCTTTTCATTTTCCGTCAACTCTTCATTTTCTTCCACATCCTTGGCCTCTTGGATCAAAGCCTCTTTCGCTTCAATATCCGCATCCATATCATCGACTTCTTCATTATAGTTCTTGTACTCTTCTGCCATCTCTAAACACCCCAAATCTCTATTAGCATTATTCATATATGTTATATTTTACAACATATCCCAAAAATCACCAAATGAAACCGTACACAATCATTTCAGTTCCTTTAGAGAATTTATAATCTTCTATCCAAAAATACATATGATTGGATATGCTTCTTATTGTCTATTATTAAAATAAATGTTCTATATTCAGAACAGAAATGGATATTTTGTTGTTTGTGTTCTAAAATCAGAACACGCAGATCTTGTTGAATACATAGAAATCATAAAGGGGATGACTGCAATTCGAAAGTATATCCCACCTTCGAAAGCGAAATACGATCATTATATGTTGCATCGATGATCACTACACAAAAAATGCCAGATAGACTTTCTGGCATTTCTTTACTTCTTTAGAAGAATTTGATCATTTTCCTTAAAAACACGAATTGGAAAGGTCAAATTATAATCATGACCTGCATCGGCTGGCCAACAAGCAATGACAGATAAAGCTTCCTTTCCCGTATTGATACAACGATGCGCCCATTGCCCATGGATATGATGTAACGAGCCTGGCTTCATCTTCTCGCACCAACATTTTCCTTGTGCATCCATCAACATCAATAAACCTTCACCTTTTTGGCACCAATAATATTCATCCAGATCCCTTCGTTGATGAAAATGGCCTCGCGTCATGTTGCATTCTCCATGGACCAAAACCGGTTCCAAAATGGTCTGTCCCCAAAGCAAGGATCCCGAAGTTGTGCTATAGACCGTATACATCAACTTATCTTTTGAAAGGCCATCGACCCGTTCATAAATCGATTGGATATCGGCAAAATGCGTTTGTTTGCTGATGACACCTTCGCCTTTGGGAATGGATCCCCACTCTTGCATGAATTTTGCTTCTTCGATCATCGTTTCCTCCCCATTAAAAATGATAATTCTTCCATACGTCTTTAGCGATGTCAGGATGAGTGATGAACGCAAAGCGATTTGGATCTTGTTCATATTGTGTATAAATGGGAACTTGTCCTTGTAAACCCAATTCCAGATAGGCCCTTGTCTTGACCACTTGAATAGGTTGGGCATGATACATAGGATTGGCTACAAAATCGATGCCATCCTTTTGAACTTGGGGATAGTAAGCCACACCTTGATGGGCCCGAACCCCCGTATAATCGAACCCATAGTCACGAACACACCAAGCGCCAAACAACATGGCCTGACTAGGATCGGCATTGATCGTACAATGCGCCCAATGCGGTGGAACAATGATGACATCGCCTGGCAAACCATAGACCGCATAACACCGACCCGGATCATCTTCGGTTGTTTCTTGCATATAAATATAGGCTGCGCCTTGCCAAATTTCATAGACTTCACACGTCGAATCGTTACAAGAAGGCGAAATCGCATGCACATGCCCTTGTGAACGAACCGATTCTTTTCCTACTCTCCCTTTTTCAAAGATCATGGCTCCATACAACAAGTTTCGCTCGATCAGATCTTGACGATCCTTTTCTTTTCCTATATCCATTGCTACCGCATACACAATATCGGGTCCATCCACATGCGGATCCGATAAGCTTCTACGAATATCATCCAAATGCTGTTTTTCCGTCTTGGGTCCAAATACATCCTTTCCATATTCAAATTCCAATGTGGAAAGATTGGCCTGCAGGGGAAATCCTACATCGATCATTTTCATTTATCCTTTTTATTCGCCATACGATACCGAATATACATACTTATCCGGTCGATAAAAAACAACCACATATTCAATGATCCGTCCGGTTTGATCATACGATGTCCGCACCCGTTTCAAAACAGGCGCATCCAGATCCAATCCCAATTCCGAAGCCAGCCGATCATCCGCATACGCAATCGAAATTTGTTCATCCACTTTCTTGATAGAAATGCCCTTTTGTTCCAAGATCGCATATAACGAACCTTTATAACGTTCACTATCCATCGATAAATCAACGGATCTAGGCAGAAAACTGGTCATCGAAAGAAAAGGAATCCGTGAAATTTCACACACACGATGCAGTTCATAAACCTTTGTATCTACCGGTACTTGTAGATGTTGGGCCATCCAATCATTGGCTGACACAAATTTGATCATCGATGACTTCACTCGATAATCCACATTATTTCGTTCCATTTCTTGATGAAAACTCGTAACCTGATTCAACTTTTCAACGATTCGCGGCCCTAAGACCCGGGTCCCTTTGGGACGTTCTTTGACGACCAAACCATCACTCACCAAAGAATCCACCGCCAACCGGATCGTCATGCGACTGACCCCAAACATTTCTTCCAATTCTTTTTCCGTTGGAATAAAATCACCCGGTGCATATTCTTGATCCACAATTTTTTGATACAAGATATCCCGAACTTGTCCATATAAGGGTTTGGCACCCGCACTTTGATCTAATGTATACGTTTTCATCACATTCATCTTCCTACTATTTTATGATTTAATATTAGCACGAATAACTTTCACAGGTCCATGGGTCGCCACCAATTGATACGTTTGCACCGATGCCGGCACAATAAACGTTTCCGCATAATGAATGGTATACGGTTCAAAAGCTTGGGTTGGCGATACCACTTGAACGGCTTTTCCTTCGATCAAATTCAACATATCCACGCTATCGTGCATTTCGATGGTGACTTGGTCATCAAAGGAATAACGCAACGTATCGATAAATTCCAATTCATGCAGACCGGTACGCTCCAAAGTATATGCATCCGTTTTTTCCAATATTCGATCGCGATGAATCAAATTTTCTTCAATCCATTTTGTCCTCCGATCGGTCTGAATGTTTTCTTTGCCCCGATCAATATTGACTGGACGCGGCTTGCCATCCAGACCAACACGACCCCAATCGTATAATTTAAACGTAAAGATATAAGGCGTTGCACTAATTTCCAACACCATGGTTCCCGCTCCGGAACAATGGATCGTTCCCGCTGGGATCAAAACATGATCATGTTTTTTAACCGGGATCGCATTGATATATTTTTCATCCGGGAATCGACAACCAGTTTCTTGGGCCTTGTAAAGATCATCAATGAACGCATCAAAATCCGCCCCTTCCTTCAAACCCAAATACACATGGGCTCCTGGTTGGGCATCCAAAATATAATAACTTTCATCTTGCGTATAATGCATGCCAAAATGATCTTGAATATATTCCGTCAACGGATGGACTTGCAACGATAAGTTACCGCCATGGATCGTATCCAAGAAATCAAAACGAATTGGAAATTCTTTCCCAAATCGGGCATGGACACGACGGCCTAATAGCGCATTGGGTTGAGCATGAACCAAATTGATAGCGGGAATATCCACCAGTGTTTTGCCGATTTGCAGACAAATGCTGTTTTCTTCCGGCACCCCATCAAAGCACCAGGCATAATTGTTTTTCTTTTGGGGCAAATCAAAGTGTTCCTGCATCCATGTACCACCCCAAATGCCTTCATCAAAATAAGGCACCAAACGGAATGGGTTAGTCGCAAAGAGTTCCATGCCTCGATCATAGGTTTGTCTATCGATCATCTTGGGATGACCGAGAGTCGATGCATCGACATAAAAGTCACAATCCGGCAATACTTTGAATTTATAGCGATCAAAGATGCGCCATTCCACAAAATAACCACGCTTATACTTTCTTAGGATGTCTTCGTCATAGTTGCCAACACCCCAATTATCCAATGCACCCGAACGATAGCGCAATTGGATCTCCCAACGCGTGATATCAAAATACACATGGATATCGCCGGGATGGATCAAAGAAGCACCGACCCCATAGATGATGGTCAACCCATCGGAAATATGCGACCGCAATTCTTCGATTTTTCCGGAATCCATTAATGAATCTAAGACTTCGGTAGTCAACACCCCAAACACACGATCATCGGTAATTTGTCGCCCTAAAATAGCTTGGATCTCTGCTTCGGATCGTTTCGCTGAATCCGCAAACAAGATCGTATTGGGATCTAAGGCATCGATCAATTCCGTCAATACATTTTCATTGGATACGCCATGATAAAAATCCAGTGTCAATACAACTTGGCCCGCATACGCCGACAAAGCTTCTTTTAACTTTTCTACGATAGCTGGATACCCATCATAGACGGTTCCCTTTAATGGTTTACTTGGATGTAAATCGTACATATGAATCTCCTTTTTTCACATTTTATCGTTATAACCTTATAATGTAAAGAAAAATTCATGATCACTGAATCAGTTATGCTATAATATCAACCATGAATAAAACCGAAATCACCCACATTGGCATCTTATTGCTTACTTCCTTGATCTGGGGCATGGCCTTTGTTGCCCAAAGTGTCGGCTCCCACTTGGTCGGCCCCTTTACGTTCATGGCCCTTCGCAGCTGGCTTGGTTTTTTTGTGCTGGCACCTTTATTGCTTCACACTCTTCGCAAAGTCGGTGTAAACCGCAATCTAGTCATTGGATCCATTTGTTGTGGCATGGGCCTTTTTGTAGGCTCCATCCTCCAACAATTTGGCATTGCCTATACAACCACGGCCAAAGCCGGCTTTATCACCGCCCTCTATATGATCTTTGTCCCCATCTGCTCTTGGTTTTTGCATAAGCCCATCCATAAACAAATCTGGATCTCCGTTTTGATGAGCGTGATGGGCCTCTATCTCCTTTGTTTCCATGGCTCCATCGCCGCCTTCAATCAAGGCGATCTCTTGATGCTTTTGGCCGCATTGGGCTTTACCTTTCAGATCCTGGCAGTCAATCACTTTGTCACCCAATGCCATCCCATTTTATTATCGGGCGGTCAATTCTTGTTTTGCGCCATCCTTTCCACCTTGTTGATGACAACCGAAACCATAACTTTACCAACATTAAAACAAGCCATGATCCCCATCCTATATACCGGCATCTTTTCAACCGGAGTGGCCTATACCTTACAAATGATTGGTCAAAAAGGCCTAAACCCGACCATTTCTTCTTTGGTGATGTGCCTAGAAAGTGTCTTTTCCGCTTTGGGAGGTTGGTTATTGCTCGGTCAATCCCTCAGCATCCAAGAACTCACCGGCTGTTCCCTGATGTTTTTAGCCATCATCTTTTCCCAAGTATCCCCACGAAAAAAAGGAGTTGTTTCAAGATAACAGGAACAACCCCTTTTTCTATTCAATATCTTTATTTGCGATTTTCATCTAAAATTATAAGGCAAAAGCATGGCTAGATTTGAAGAAACATCGAAATGATATCCTTCAAATGGCTTCAGAAAAAAACCGTCAGCTACACATAGAGAAATACTTATCATTCTTTCCATGTCTATTTCATCTAAAAAAGCCAATGGCAATTAAATCCATTGGCTTTTTAACGATTACTCGTTATCTCCTCTTGTATAGGTAACGATAATACGATCGAATCCTTTTCAATCGTAATTTGGGTCTTGGTGTACGGCAATTGCGTTTGATCTACATCCATACCATATACGATCAAACACAAGGTATGATTCGGTACGATGCGATAATCATTCGAAACAAATTCCATCTCATACGTATAGAACGTATTGGGATCAATGGCTTCTTTACGATAATTGCACGTCCGATTTTGTGCATTCATCCATGCGCGGCTGATCACAAAATAATCCGAAGGCTCACTTTCTTGTTGAAAGGTAAAATGGACATTTTCATCCCCATCCAACGTATCCAACAAACGACATTGTTTACCAACATCGACCAACATGGCACTCAAGATAGCCGTTGGCTGATTGATCTTGGCTCGAAACCGAATCTTGGCTCGACCCGAAAAATGCGATTCCTTTTCGATTGATCGTAGATCCAAACGATACGAAAAAGCATTTTTTTCCTTTACCAATTGATCCAACCATGCCTGGGTATTCTTTTCTTGACGATCATAGACACTCAAAGAAAGATCATCGATAAATGTGGCTTCGGGATGCTGCACATTCCATGATTGATTTGGCATTGGCGGCCAAGCACAATACGTATCCCAACGCTTTTGATCCAAGTTATTTTCCACATAGATCCGGGGTCCTTTTTCAATGCCATTGTCGATGCCTTTCAAATAATGATCCAACCAACGATCAATCAGATCCAAAGTGGGGGCACCCTCTAAATGATAGGTATAAATATGTTGTCCGCGATGCAAAAGCATCATACATTCTTTGCCTCGCGCTTGCATCGCTTCAAACAAACGAATGCCTTGATCCGGTTTCACATTCCAATCATTCAATCCCTGGATCACAAAGATCGATGCCTGGATGTTGTCAACGTGTTTTAAATAATTGCGCTCATCCCAGAATCGATTGTAGTTGGCACTTTCACGATCTTCTTGTTCCTGCAATTGTTTTTGACTCTTTTCAAAACGGGACTGGATCGTTGGATAATCTTGTGGATCCAAGGCCCGGGAAAAACAATAGCGCGCTAAGATATCCAGATCATCTCCTTGCCAATCCATGGCTGGCAAGGTCAGGCCATTGTGGCGATAATATTCATACCAATTAGAAATACCCGCTTCCGGAATGATAGTCTTTAATCCAGGTACACCCGTTGTGGCTACCCCAATGGCCATGGTTCCCAAATAGGAACGAGCCGACATGGCCACATTCCCACTGCACCAATGTGCCTTGATCTGGATTCCATCTTCACGATTGGTAAAGGCAAGAGCATTTCCATTCAACCAATCAATGACCGATTTAAAAGCAAGAATTTCTTCGTGTGATCCTGTCAGAGTGATGCCATCACTGCCTTTGGTTCCCAATCCGCCACAAAATACAGCCGCATAGCCCCGATCAATCAAATGATCATATAGATCGGAAATGCATTCGTATTGATTCGGTGACGGTTCCGGCATGGTGTTTTCATCCGCTTGACCATGAATCGGACGATGCGCCAAGGTTTTCGGAACATAGATATATTGAATATCCTTTTCATCGATATCCTGGGTGGGATAGGCTTTGATATTGGTGTTGACATCATAAAGCGTATACCAATCTTCGTTACAATGAAGCATATAGGGATTGGCCACATACACAGCGGGTACAGGATGGGATACAAGCGGTCGTTTGATATAGACCGCAATCAAATCCCGCTTCCCATCCCCATCGGTATCTACAGGCGTTTCCACATAGACTTTTTCAAATTTAGTTGGCTTTGGCTGTGACATGTTTTTTCAAATAAGCTTTCCAGATCACGACAAAGATCGCACCAAGGATCAACATAACGATCAAGAAACCAAAGAATTGTCGATAACCCGCAACACCTGGATGTTGATCAATCATGATACCGGCCAATAAAGAAACAAAGATTTCAGGCAAATAACCAATGGTTGAAATGATACCAGCTGCGGTTCCAGAATACTTTTCCGGAATGGCACCTTCATCCATCATCGCCCATGTTTGGGCATAATTGACATTATAGAAAATATAGATCACGATAAACAAAATGGTAAATGGCACAATGCTGGATTTGTTCAAAGGCAAGATCAAAATGGCAGCTGTACCAACGATCATCACGATAAAACTGATCAATAAAGCTTTGCTCGTACCAAACTTATCGGAGAAATAACCGCCACCAATATTTCCAAACAAACTAAACCAACGTTTCATGGCAGCTAACATCGCACCAAATGTAACGGTTGCGCCTAAAATACTTGTGGCATATGGCGTAAAATAATACAAAGACAAGGTAAATACATAGTTACAGAAAGTCACAAACCCAATGATCCATACTGCCGGCATCTTTAAGACTTCGCCAATGCCTTTAAAAGAAATACGATCGCTTGGATCCATTTTTTCATCTTTGACCGTAAAGAAACAGAAGATTCCCATCGCAATGGTCAAGATGGAATAATACAAGATCACGGCTTTCATACCAGCTACTTCATTATCGATACGACCAATGCCATAACGGAAAGCGGCAACAGCTCCCATAGCCATCAAGGCCGCACCGACACCACGACCCCCCTCAAAGAAGCCATACGCTTTTCCTTGATCATCCGATCCGGATAAGATACGAACGGCTTTGACACAAGCGGGCCAAAACGCAAATAAGCTCGAAACACCCCAGAAAGCATAGAGACAAACCAATTGATAATAATTCAATGGCAATAGGTGTACAAAGCCACCCAAACCCGTACCAATCAAGGATACCGTCAAGATCATACGCGTTGAGAAACGGTCCGCAACCACGCCACCAAACAAATAGGAGATCATACCAAAGATACCCAAGATACTACCAAACACACCCATTTGGGTATTGGTCAAATGATATGTCTTTAAATAAGCATCATAGTAATCAAAACGAAAATATGGCAAGCCATAAATGATGGCCCCACTAAACGCAACAATAAGGATGGCCCAGAAGTTCTTCGCTAATTTCTGCCCCATACCTAATTTCTTTAAAAATGTATTCATAGATTTTCCCTCACAATTTCTTCTTCCTTATGGTTATACTTGCGTATACCAAAATACAAGACAAATCCAGCAATCAAATATAAGACCGCCGCAATGTCATAGGCTCTTTGATAGCCCGATTGATGCAAAAATAAATAACTACCCGTAAATCGACCGGATAATATGCTGACAATACCAGCAATAAAATTCACCAATGAAGTAAAGACAGGCCGCATGGTCTTTGGCACCACATCCATTGATAAGGCACTATCGGCTGGACTGGACAAATTGGCAAGGCCCGCCCGAATGAATAGCGCCGTTCCTACCACAGGCACGACCCAAGCACCAAACAAATCACCATGACCAATGATCAACATAAATGGAACCGACAAGACCACGGTAAAAAAGATGGTACCGACTTTTCCAAATTTCTTTACACATTTTGGCGTAAAGAACATAAATAAGACAATGGCCACATACGAAATGGAAACCATCAAAGAACTGGTGGCCTTATCAATATGCAGATTTCGATTTAAATAAACCGTATAATACGATGTGAACAATCCCATCGCAAAGGAAATCAAGGCCCAATAGATCAAATAAGCCCGTGCATAGCGATTGAAAAAGACCGTTCGTACCTGCAACATTCTTTCTTTTATCGAAATGACTTTCTTCTTTGGTGGAACGGGCTTGGTCTCTTTGATCATCGCTACCGGAACAATGGATGCCAATGCAATGATCCCGACAAGGATCAATACCATACGATTGGCTTGTAGATAGAGCGTATGCATCGATGGACTCATTTGGACGATATAGCGTGTGGCTTCTTGTGCAGCGCCAAATGAAGTATGCGCCAACATCGCAAACAGTTGTACCACCAAAGCACCCCCAGCATAGGTCGCCATTAAATAACCAATATAACCCATATAATACGTACGTGTATACCAACGGATACTATCGTCTTTCAAATCTTCGGTATTGGCAGCCACAAAGGGACTCAACATGATAAAATGCAGTTGCACTCCTGTCAATGCCAAAAGCGTGGCCACATACAATATGGCTGGATTGCCTACATAGACTACGCCAAAGAACGCAACGGCCGTACCAAGCGAACAAAAATATAATAACTTCTTATATCCCAGTTTCGGTGCCAGCAACAACAAGCCGGCCGCAACAAAGGTCGCATAGCCATAAAAGGCCCAAAATGAAGTAGCGATCGAGAGTTGCACATCTTGAAGATAATTGACATACGTATCGTATAAAACGCCACTGGCTAAATTATTGATCACATAGCTGATGATAAAAAGAACCAAGTTTCGTTTTTCTGTTTTCAATATTTCCCTCCTTTTTATAATATTTTTGATTATACAACAAAAAAGAAGCCTACTAAACCCTTCATTGTAGGGAATCTGTCCAATTCAGAACATAATGAACGCAGGATTATTTGGAATGAATAAAAAAGTTTTTATCGAAAATAAGAAAAAAGTTTTGAATTTCATCAAGTTTTTCATCATTTTAAGTAAAAACTTTTAGAATGTTTCTTTTTTTAGTACAATAACAATGGAGGTAACCTTCATGATACCAAGACCTTATTATCTAAATCTTCTAAATCGTTATAAAAATCTTCCTTTAGTTAAAATTTTGGCAGGTATTCGTCGATGTGGAAAATCAACAATACTAGAAATGTTTCGTGATGATTTGATCCAATCCGGTATCAATGAGAACCATATTATTCAAAGACGATACACATCCGAGGATTTTGATAACGGAATGACTGACAAAGACATGTATGAAGATATCATAAAAACAATCACAGATGAAAAGAAATATTACTTGTTGCTCGATGAAGTACAAGAAGTAAAAAATTGGGAAAAAGCCATCAATAGCTTGTTAGAAAACTTTTCAACGGACATTTACGTAACCGGGTCTAATTCAAAACTTCTGTCTAGAGAAATATCAACCTATCTTTCTGGACGATACATTGAAATACCGGTATATACTCTATCTTTTTCTGAATATTTGACTTTTAAATCTAGAACTGGCTTATCAAAGATTGAATTATTCAATGAATATATACGAACGGGTGGGTTTCCAATCATAGCCGATCATGATTTAGATGAACGATCTTCTTATCAAATCGTGGAAGGAATCTACAATTCAGTGATCACAAACGATATCACAAAACGATTCAACATCAAGAATTATGACCTTTTTAATCGCGTAGTAAAATTTATCATAGAAAATGTTGGAAAAACATTTTCAGCCAACACCATTGTCAAATATTTAAAAAGTGAAGGTCGTTCCCTCACAATAGAATCTATCTATAATTATTTGGAGTGGTTAGAGAAAGCATTCGTGATCTATAGATGCTCCCGATATGATCTTCAAGGAAAATCCCTATTAAAAACACAAGAAAAATTTTATTTAGCCGATTCGTCTTTAAAATACTGTATTTTAGGATTTGATCCTCAATCGATTGCTCCCATGTTAGAGAATATTGTATATTTCGAGCTGTTGCGAAAAGGATATGCTGTTTATATTGGGAAAAACGAAAAAAAAGAAATTGATTTTATTGGTGTTCATCAAGACAAAAGAATTTATGTTCAAGTATGCCGAAGACTTCCTGACGACTCGGATCGAGAAATCAATAATTTATTGGAAATCAACGACAATTTTCCAAAATATGTAGTCACCATGGATGAAATGGATGTTGGCAATGTACGTGGAGTACAAATTGTGCACGTAGTTGATTTTTTGTTGATGGACACCTACGATTAATGTATACCAGAATGCCTGCATACGTTCAGATGTTTCTGGTACTTATTCCTAAAGTTTTACCAAAAATAAGTAAAAACGTATGAAAAGGTCCACTCGTGTGAATGGACCTTTTTAACTATAGAGAATCGGTTCGATCAAAGACACCCAAGGACATAAAGGGCAGATGATTGCGAATAAAATCCGTCAGATCGACATCACCTGCATAGACCTTACCAATCATCGGACCTTTGAGTTTTTGTTCGGAATCATCTTCATAAACGATATGCATTTCCCATTCACTGGCATCGGCCTGCGAAAGCTCAGCGGGTTGTTTGGCATATTGCTCCAACAGATTCAAAATCTCGATGGCCAGTTCTTCATCAATTTCTTTTTCCTCTTTCCAACAAGGATAGCCTTCATGACTAATGGCATCCAATCGTACGGTTCCATCTCTTTGAATCGTCAATTTTTGTTCCACCTCATCACTGGCTTGATAAATTTGATCCGGACGACGAAGATCCGAATGAATCACAACTTGTTTGATTGACATAGACATTCCTCCCTTATTGATTCAATGAAAAATCCAAATAAACTGGATTATGATCACTATGTTTGAATTTGGCATCCACGACCTTTGCTTCTTTGACCTGGACATTCTTCGATACGATAAAACCATCGACGGTCAAGACAAAATCATCTTTTGAATACGGTCGATCCGCATTGCGACACGAAGGCACCGGATTCGTTTTATCAATAGGGGCCACCAATTCTAACGAACTTGGCATCAAAGAGGTATCGATCGGTTTGGCCCAATCCCCCACATTTTTATCGCCTTGCTTAAAAATGGCATACGAATCTTTTAATAGATCCTTGTTGAAATCACCACCTGCAATCACATACGCACCCTTTTGTGCTTCTTGATCCATGTCCGTAAATAACATCTTTAATTGTTTTGTAGCTGTATCGCCTTTGGTGGTATAGGCGGATAAATGAATATTATACACAATAAAACGTTTGCCATTGTCCACCTCAAACACTTGTTTGATGTAACAACGATCCAGATCCATAAATTTACTAAATCCGGTTTCGATTGGCAAGGAACGTCGAACGGCACTTGTGGCTTGGACATCAGAAAAAGTAGCCATGCCCGCTTTATTTTTGCCATGTGGCATAGACAATGGATACAACAAATAGGGACTATCATAATTCTGTGCAAAAACCGACGTATCGTCTTTTAGCCCAACTTCCAACATTTGATACTCATTCACATGATAACTTCGGGTTCCATCGATATCTACTTCTTGAAACATCGCAAAATCTGGTTTTAACGATTGAATCGTCGCAATCTCCCCTTCGACATTGGTCTTGACCTCTTCTTTCGAACGAGCACGGCTATACTTTCCCCCATCCATGAAGAATGAATAATCATCGCTATACGCGCCAAAACCAATATTGGCACTCGAAATACGATATTGTGTATCGGTTTTCAACGTTTTGGTTGTTGCGAACTGACTAATGGATAATTGTTGATGATCTTCCACACGATAATATGTTGCATAAACATAAATAAAATAACCCAGTACAACGACGATACACAAAAGAAGCAGTATTCCGATGATCTTTAAAAATTTTTTCATACTGATCCTCTTTCTGTCTTTTATTCTATTATACCAAAAATCAGATGGAGCGTACGGCTTATCAACAAATACGATGCCTCTTCGAAAAATATACAGGCAACCGCCTGTATATTTCTTATATGGGATTGAATTAGTTTGTGAATGAAATAGGAGAAAGAGATGCCACTAATCCAATTTCCAAATATCGTGATTGTATTGCTCAATCGTACGATCACTGGAGAAAAAACCAGCCTTGGAAATATTCACAAGCGATTTTTTCATCCAACTTTCCGTATCCTGATAATCCTTGATCATCTGATTCTTGGTCGCAATATAGGATTTCAGATCCAACAGAGCCATGAACCAATCTTTGTGATTCAGATCTTGATACAACCGTTGCAGACAAGTCGCATCACCAATCGCTACCATCTCATCGGAGATCAAGAAATCCAAGATCGTTTGCACTTGTTCATCGATATGATCTTGTGGATGATAATCCCCATGGGCATAATGCGCAATGACCGTTTCACTGGATTGACCAAAAATATAGATGTTCTCTTTGCCCACTAAATTCGCAATTTCCACATTGGCACCATCCATCGTACCAAGCGTAACGGCTCCATTCAACATCAGTTTCATGTTACCCGTACCACTTGCTTCTTTGGATGCCAAAGAAATTTGTTCCGAAATATCCGCTGCCGGAATCAATTTTTCGGCTTTTGTGACATTATAATTTTCTACCATGACCACTTGGATATATTGTTTCAATAGCTCATCCTGCTCAATAATGGTTTCCACACATAAGATCGCATGAATGATATCTTTGGCCAAAATATAAGCAGGTGCTGCCTTGGCCCCAAAAATGAACGTGACCTTCTGATCCGGACGTAAACCTGCACGAATCTGTTCGATCAACCAAATGATATACAAAAGATTCATTTGTTGGCGTTTGTATTCATGCAACCGCTTGATCTGGATATCAAAGATGCTATGCGGATCCATTTGAATACCTTGGCTCTTTTCCATATACGCACACAATCTTTGTTTATTCCGATCCTTGATGGCTTTCAATGCAGCCAGATCTTCTGCATGATCAAATGCAGCCAGTTTGGTTAATTCATCGGCATTCTTTTTAAAGCCAGGACCAATACGTTTTTCGATCCATGCGGATAAGTCTGGGTTGGTGTATAGAAGCCAACGACGGAACGTGATGCCATTGGTCTTATTGTTAAATTTATCAGGATATAATTCATAAAAATTTTTCAACTCACTTGTCTTTAAAATTTCGGTATGTAAAGCTGCAACCCCATTGATACTGTATCCATAATGAATATCCATGCTCGCCATATGGACCCGTTGTTTGTCATCAATGATCTCGGTTCCCGCTTTTTGTGGTGCCAACATGTGCAAGACTTCAATGATCGGCATCAATTGCGGTACAATATCCGCCAACGTATCGTAAGGCCATGTTTCCAACGCCTCCGCTAAGATCGTATGATTGGTGTACGCACACGTATGCGAAACAATTTCAATAGCTTCTTTCAGACGCACCCCTTCAAACATCAAACGCCGGATCAATTCCGGAATGATCATGGAAGGATGGGTATCATTGATCTGGATACACACATATTGATCCAAATGATGAAGATCATGTCCCAACTTCTTTTGTTCCCATAAAATATATTGAGCGGCATTGGATACCATGAAATATTCTTGATACACCCGCAATCGACGTCCAGCCTCCGTACTATCATCCGGATATAAGAATAGCGTCAAATTGCGATCGACCAAGCTCTCATCAAAGTCAATCCCTTCTTTGACCAAGCTTTCATCCACCCCGTCCAGATCAAATAAATGCAAGGTGTTCACACCACTTTCATACCCCACGACATCCAGATCATAGAGATGGGAAGTCACGCGGCTATGACCAAACGCAACCGGAAAAGAAATACCGGTATCTTCTAACCAAGACGGCTTGGTCAACCATGGATCTTTGGTTTCATATTGTTTGTGATCTTTAAACAATTGATGAAATAAACCAAAATGATAGTTCAAGCCAATCCCGTCGCCATTCAAGCCTAAAGTCGCTAAGCTATCCATGAAACAAGCCGCCAAACGACCTAGACCTCCATTGCCTAACGATGGTTCTAATTCCAATTCTTCGATATCACTCAACGATTTGCCAATGTTGTCAAGACACGTTTTGACATCCTCATAGATGCCTAAATTGATCAAGTTATTCGACAACAATTTGCCAATCAAGAATTCCGCGGAAATATAATACAACTTCCGTTGCGAATGTGGATGTGAACAATGATGAATGCGCTCTTTACTTAATTGCAGTAAGGCCCCATAGATTTCTTCATTGGAACATTGATCCAATGTCTTTTCAAATTGTGCGGCCACAATATGTTCTAATTGTTCTTTTACTTGCATGCGTTTCCTCCTGTAAACGTTTCCATTTGCAGTTTTATTATACCTTTATTTCGGTATTTTCTACTCAAAAATAAAGAAACTTGTATGCAAAAGTTTGCATTCCCTTGCATAAGACAGTATCGTATAGATATGAGTTATACATTAAAAGACATTGCCAAAAAAGCCGGTGTGTCCGTTTCTACCGTTTCCCGGACCCTGCATGATCATTACTCGATCAGTGAACAAACCAAGCAAAAAGTACGCAAAGTAATGGAAGAAATGGGCTATACCGATGCCAATCGACTCGAGGTCCGATCCATTGGTGTCATCTTCCCAAAGACGGATCAAGACTCTTTAGAAAACCCCTTCTATCTAGAAAGTGTCCAAGGCATCGGCAAGATCTGCCTCCAACAAAACTTTCGGATCCACCTCATTACCGGATCGAGCGATGCTGAATTAGAAGCCGCCATTAAAATTTCCCATGCCCAAGGCTACATCTTTCTGTATTCTGAAAATAGTAAACATCTCATTACGACGATGCAAAAACATAAGATTCCGTTTGTGATCATTGGCAAACCCAGTCATTCCAACAACACCTCTTTGTATGTCGATACCGATAATGTCGAAGCCGGAAAGGTAGCCACGCAATATCTATTAAACTATCGACACAAACGCATTGGCTTTATTGGTGCAGGCAGTGATGCGATTTTCTCGATTGAACGCAAAGTGGGATATATGCAAGCCTTGTTGCAGGAACAAATCGAATCCCGACCCGAATATATCTTTGATACCTTTGAAAAAGAGGCCCTTCTTGCTTTGATGAAAAATCCAGAACATCCCACCGGTTGGGTATGTTGCGATGATTTGATTGCCTTAAAATTAGAGCATCTTTGTCATCCCTGTCATCTCCAAATTCCAGAAGATATATCCGTAATTGCTTTCAATCACTCTTTGATTGGCAATCAATCCATTCCGCCTTTGACCACGATCGATATCCATGCCCAACAATTGGGAATGGAAGCCGCCAATCAATTGATCAAACACATCGATAATCCCTATTTATTCGCAACCAAGATCATTGTTCCCTTCTCGATCATTGAACGCGAAAGCGTAAAAAAGCCCAGATAAGCATCGACTTATCTGAGCCCGTGGAAGGAGAACATGTCTACTTGTGATATTCCAAATTCAAAGTAGATACCGGATCAAAGACATGAATGGCATGACTAGAGAAGGTGAATTGAATATCACTACCCATGCCATAGTCATTGCCGGCCTGCAAATCAATCGTTGGCACGATGATCACGCTATCTTTTCCCAATGCATTGACATGCAAATGGATCGCACTTCCCATCATCTCGGAAACATCCACCGTTCCATGGATCATCTTGGATGGATCCCCTTCTAAGGTGATATGTTCCGGACGAACACCAACGATCACATCTTGTTCGGTTACATGGTTGCGTGCCAAATTCGCCGATTTCTCTTTCGATAATGGCATGATGATATCGCCCACTTGCACACTGTATGTATCTTTATCAAAAAGTAACTTGCCATTGTATTGATTCATGGCAGGAACACCAATGAAACCAGCTACAAATAAATTGTATGGATTGTCATACACTTCTTGTGGTTTTCCTACTTGTTGGATGATGCCATCTTTCATGATGACGATGCGATCACCCAAAGTCATGGCTTCGGTCTGATCATGGGTAACATAAATAAAGGTCGTCTTGATTCGTTTTCTTAATTTAATGATTTCAGCACGCATTTGGTTACGCAATTTCGCATCCAAGTTACTTAAAGGTTCATCCATCAATAAGACCTTGGGTTCACGAACAATGGCACGACCAATCGCTACACGCTGTCTTTGACCACCCGATAAAGCTTTGGGCTTCCGATCCAAGAATTGGGTGATATCCAAGATCTCCGCCGTTTCATTGACTTTTTTATCGATGCTAGCTTGATCCATTTTACGCATCTTTAACGGAAACTCTAGATTTTGACGAACCGTCATATGCGGATACAGTGCATAACTTTGGAACACCATCGCAATATCACGTTCATTGGGTGCTACATCATTCACCCGTTTGCCATCAATAAATAAATCTCCACGGGTAATTTCTTCCAATCCAGCAACCATACGTAAGGTCGTGGATTTTCCACATCCAGAAGGACCAACCAAAACGATGAATTCTTGATCATCGATGTCTAAATTAAAATCTTGGACGGCAAATACACCTTCATCGGTCACTTTTAAATTATGTTTTTTCTTGCTCTTTTTTCCAGCAGGATATACTTTTTCAATATGTTTTAAATTAACTGTCGACATGTGAGACTTCCTTCCACTTTCTATTTCGACCATATAAGATGGTCATTTTTTCTAACTTCTTTATGATAGCTTCATTGAGTTCTTTTTCTTCAAACCGCCATACCCAATTGTTTCCCAATGTACTTGGCACATTGATGCGGCCTCGATCATCCAATCCTAAGATATCCGCCATGGGAATGATGGCCCAATCCGCTACACTTCCAAAACAACCACGAATCATGCCCCAATGGTATCCTTCCTTTTCATCCAAATGGAGATACTCAATGGCTTGTTGCACATTTTCTGGACTGGCTGAGTGCATCCAACCAAGTACGGTATCATTATCATGGGTACCCGGATAGACAACACAATGTCTTGTATAAGAATGGGGATAATATCCACTGTTCGTATCGCGATCATCAAACGCAAATTGTAAGATCTTCATACCGGGATATCCCACTTGTTTAACCAGTTCGTACACATCCGGTGTTAAGAAACCAAGATCTTCAGCAATGATATTTAGATCACCACATGCATCATGGATCGCATCAAATAAAGCAATGCCTGGTCCTTTTTCCCAATGGCCATGGCGTGCCGTCTGATTCGTTGCAGGAATCGCATAATATCCCGCAAAACCACGGAAATGATCAATGCGCAAGACATCCACAAAACGCATTTGATGCGCAATGCGATCGATCCACCATCGATAGCCATCGGCTTTCATTTTTTCCCAATCAAATAAAGGGTTGCCCCATAATTGTCCATCTTCACTAAAAGCATCTGGGGGACAGCCGGCAACAAAATCGGGATTGCCTTTTTCATTCAGTAAGAACTGTTCTGGATGGCTCCAAACATCAACACTATCCATCGCCACATAAATAGGGATATCCCCAATGATCTGGACATGATGGGCATTCGCATAGGCTTTCATATCGGCATATTGTTGAAAAAAGAAATATTGAATGCCTTTCCAAGTACGAATAGCGGATGCATGTTCTTTTTGGATTTGTTCTAAAGCTTGTGGCTCTCGATTTCGCAACTGAGCAGGCCAAGTTAAAAAAGATTTTCCATCATGTAAATCTTTGATGGTCATGAATAAGGCATAATCATCCAACCAATCCGCTTCGGCTTGGCAGAAAACATCAAAGGCCGGATCATCCAATCGTGCTACGGCTTTTTTCAAAACTTCAAAACGATGATCAAATAATTTCGCATAGGCAATTCGATGCGGATCATTTCCCCAATCCAACGAATCATATTCTTCACGCAACAAAAGTCCTTGATCTTTCAATGTATCAAAATCGATGAAATAGGGATTGCCCGCATAAGAAGAAAAAGATTGATACGGAGAATCTCCATAGCTTGTAGGCCCTATGGGTAAGATTTGCCAATAGGATTGTTTGGTTTGTTCTAAAAAATCAATGAAGTCTCTGGCTGCTTGTCCTAAAGTACCAATTCCATAGGGACTTGGTAAAGAGAAGATCGGACATAAAATTCCAGCACTTCGTTTCATAAGCACCCCTTCCTAACGAAAGTTTATTTTCGATTCGCAACTGTTTTTCCTTGAATGATCTCAAAGGGAATGCATTCATATTCAGCTGCTTTATGATAGTTCATTCGTAATAAAATATTTTCTGTCGCTTTTTTCGACATTTTTTCGATATCTTGATAAATGGTCGTTAATCGAGGAATACAATATTGACCCAAATCAATACCGTCAAAACCAATGACCGAAATATCTTTTGGCACATCCAATTGATGATCTTTGATACATCGCAAAGCCCCAATCGCAATGGTATCTGCTAGGGCAAAAACGGCCGTGATATCTGGATGCCGAGACAATAACGTGTTCATGGCCGTATAGCCACCATCAAACGAATATCGACCCGGTTCATAATACGTTTCATCAAAATAGATCTTTTGTTTCTGCATCTGCTTAGCCGCCCCGGCCAATCGATCATTGGCAGTATGTGAATGTGGATTTCCACCAATCACACCAATCTGGGTGTGGCCATGATCGATCAAATATTGGATCGCAAAGGCACCTGCGCGCAAATTATCGGTTGTATATGAAGAAACATAAGGATTTTGAACATGTTTGGCATCATTGGTCAATAAAACCGAAGGAACATCGGCATCTTTAAAATATTGATCATAATGCTCCAAACTACCACCTAAGAAAATAAATCCCTTGGGTTTTTTTTCGACATAGATATGATAGGCCGTTTCGACTTCGTCGCCATCTTCATCCAAATAATAGATAGAAACTTCTTGTTCGGCCTCATCTAAGCTGGATTGCAGTTGCTCTAAGAGCTCGAAAAAGAACATGTTCGCATATCCTTTAATGATGATGGCAATGATATTGCTCGCTTTTAGTTTCATGAATTTTGCGTTCGCATTGGGCTGATAGTTTTCTTTTTCGATCACCTTTTCGATGGCATCCTTCGCTTTTTCAGATACATCTGGATGATGATTGATCACACGAGAAACCGTGCCAATACTGTAACCACTCAATTTCGCAATATCTTTGATTGTCGCCATATACCTGCCTCCTCAAAATGATTAAATATAATTCTAACCTTTCACAGCACCGGCTGCAACGCCCTTGATAATGTATTTTTGCGCACTGAGATAGAATACGATGACAGGAATGACAGCTAATATCAAGGAGGCCATGATGGCACCCATATCGACGCGACCATAGCTTCCCTTCATATATTGAATGGCAATGGACAGGGTCTTGAAACGATTCAGATCTAAGACTAGATATGGCAATAAGAAGTCATTCCAGATCCACATAGTTTCCAAGATACCAACCGAAATATACGTTGGCTTCATGATTGGCAATACGATCTTAAAGAAAGTTTGAAGTGGTGTACATCCATCGATCATCGCTGCTTCTTCGATCTCGATCGGTATGGATTTGACAAATCCACAAAACATGAAGACCGCCAATCCTGCGCCAAAACCAAGATAGATGATGATGATGCCCCATGGTGTCACCAAGCCTAAAATATTGGCAATTTTACTTAATGTGAACATGACCATTTGGAAAGGCACGACCATCGAAAATACACATAAGATATAAATCGCTTTGGTGATGCGATTGGATACACGCGTAATGAACCAAGCACACATGCTTGTGCAAATCAAGATCACAAGGACACTACCCACAGTGATAAATACGGTCCAACCAACGGCCTTCAACAATTCATACGAAGTAATGGTTTCTTGGTAATTTTCCAAACCAATAAAAGTATCTACATTGGGCAAAGCAAATGGTTCTTGAGAGATCCATACTTTATTCTTGAACGAGTTGAATAAGACGATCAATACTGGCATGACCCACCAAATGGAAATGAATGTAAGAATACCTGTACCTAAATAACTTTTGGCTTTCTTGCTCATATTATTGTTGCACCTCCTTGCTGCGGGTTGCACGCAATTGGATCAAACCAATACCAACCACAATGATAAAGAAGATCACAGCTTTGGCTTGACCTACACCTTCGAATCCACTTCGTCCATAGAATGTATTGAAGATGTTCAAGGCCATCAATTCACTCATCTTGCCGGGTTCACCAGCTGTCAAAGCTAAGTTTTGATCAAACAATTTGAAGCCATTGGTGATCGATAAGAACGTACAAATCGTAATGGATGGCATCATCATCGGGATGGTGACCTTAAACAATTTTTGTCGATTGGTGGCCCCATCAATTTCAGCCGCTTCCAACACATCGCCTGGAATGGACTGTAACCCCGCAATATAGATGATCATCATATAACCAATTTGTTGCCAACATACCAAGATGACCAAGCCCCAGAAACCGAGGCGTGCATCCAAATTCATGGCCATATCATATTTGGATAAAATACCCGCAAAGATCAATTGCCAAATATAACCCAAAACGATACCACCAATCAGGTTTGGCATGAAGAATATCGTTCGGAAAATATTGGTTCCTTTTAATTTCTGGGTCAAAGCCATAGCTAAGGCAAAAGCGACCACATTGATGATGATCAACGTTACGATTGCGAAAGCACAAGTCAACCAGAATGAATGTTGAAAGATCTTGTCGCCAAATGCTTTTGCGTAATTGCTCAAACCAATAAATCTGGCATCTGTCACCGTCGTAAACTTACAAAAAGACAGATAGATACCCATGATAAATGGAATCAAAAAACCAATCGCAAAAGCAGCCATGGTCGGTAACACAAAGATCGGCCAATACTTCTTAATATTTCTTCCCATAACTTCTCCTCTCTTTTAAAAAAGCGGCAAGCGATTGAACATCACTTACCGCTATTGTGTTATTATTCGCTATCCTTTGTAGCTGCAGCTTCTGTCTTCCATCCATCAACGAAAGCAGAAACAACTTTGTTCCAATTTTCATCGGTTTGCTTAGCCGCATACGTTGTCAAAGCCGAACCAACGCCATTTTTCCATTCTTCACTAGGCATTGTCGTAAAGTTCCAAGTGATCGGTGTTTTACCTTTCTTGTCATATTTTGCTGCACAGTTTACCAAGTAGTTCGAAGATTTTAAGTTCTTCTTGAATGGAATATTGAATCCCATACCATCTTTTCCACTAGGCATTGCTTTATCGCCACCACATAATGCTTTCAAACCTGTCTTAGAAGTCACACACCAATTCATGAAATCCAACGTTGCATCGATGTCTTCTTGACTTGCTTTACTATTAACACACCAGTAGTTTTCTGTTCCTGTACATAATCCTTCGTTCTTATCATCAACACCGAAGTAGATTGGGATCATCGCTAAGTTTTCATCACCAATATCTTTGATATCGTTATAAGCCCAAGTACCATTTTGATAGAATACAGCTTTATTGGTTACGAATTCAGCCGTGGCATCATCACCTGTCTTGCTAGACAATTGTGTTGGCTTGCAAGTGGCATTATTGATATATAGATCCCACAAATTACGATAGTTATCTAAATATGTACCCTTAATGGCATCTGTACTGGAAATACCATCTTGTTTATATTCATAGTAAATAGGTAAGTTAGCTAAATGTGTCTTGAAACGCCAATCGCTCGATTTATCCATACCAGCGGAAGTAAAGGCACTGAATCCCAATTTCTTTTTATGTTTTGTGATATCTTCCGCAACCTTTTTCAAAGAATCATAATCTTTGATATCACTTACAGAATAGCCTGCTTTTTTCAACAATTTCTTATTGACGATCAAACCATAAGATTCGGTTACATAACCAATACCAGCCATCTTATCGCCATCCATCAAAGCATAATCTTTGCTGGTTAATTGTTTCGCTATTTTTGAACCACTCAAATCGTAACAATAATCTTTCCAGCTCGCCAATCCAACCGGTCCATTGACTTGGAATAACGTTGGCATCTTCTTTTTGGCCATTTCTGATTTCAATGTTGATTCATACTGACCACTCGCTGCCGTTAACACCGTTACTTTGACACCCGTCTTTTTGGTGTACAGCTTCGCTAATTCTTTCCATTGCTTATCAGCTTCTGGTTTGAAGTTCAAATAATAAACTTCTCCTTTTGAAGATGATTTGGCTTGTACTGGCGTCGAAACCCCGGCACTCGCTCCGGCAAACATAGCAACGGAAAGAGCTCCACACATAAACTTTTTCAATACGTTTTTCATGATCTTCCTCCTCATACTCTCTACGTTTGTAATCGTTTCCGTTAACGTTTACATTTTCTATCTCTATAGTATTGTAAACGTTTCCAAAAATCAATAAGAAAATTAAAAAAATCGTAGAAAATTAAATTTCTACGATCGTATATCCATATCCATTGATCAATGTCGCTCCCGATGGATGATGTCGAATTCTCTCAAACGACCCATATTCCGGATGACAATGTCCATAAAACATATAGGCCGGATGATATTGATCTAAAAAATCATTAAAACACGCAAAGCCTTGATGCATCATATCCTCCAGATCGCCATATCCCATACAAGGTGCATGACTCACAAAGATATCAATGCCTTTCTGTTTACGAATCTTTCGACGCAGCTTTTTGATTCGCTTTTCCATTTCCTTTTCATCAAACAACCAAGCCTGTTCATACAAACCAAAGGCACCACCCAATCCTACAATTCGTAAACCATGTGTTTGAATGATGTCATCATCCAAACAGATACAACCTTCGGGTTCTTTTCCGAGATCATGGTTGCCATGTACATAATACAACGGACGTGAAAACATCGTAACCAAATATTCTAAATAGGAAGCATGCAGATCGCCACAAGAAAGGATCAGATCAATGGGATGGGTATCACGAAATTGGGTGGCATTCCACAAAGCAGGCGACTCCATATCCGAAATCACTAAAATACGGGTCATTGGGGAATCACTCCGATCACATTTTCATTGAGCCAATGCATTTGAAGGATCTCGTCTTGGGTCCATCGTGCATCCTGGCGATGACGAATCAACCCCTTTTGACTATAGATCTCCCCATCAAATGGATGAATGTCCCCTTTGATCATAGCTTGTTTCAAATCATAAATTAGATTTTGCGTAGGATATGGCACATGCTCCGAAATGATCAAATCGATAATGCCACTGTCCATGCCCCACCAATTGTTGTGGCCACGCACCGCTTTTTCACCACGATCCAAGATATGTTGGATCAATAAAACATAATATTTGCCCCAATGCACGATTGGCATTGCCAAATTGACGATCGTATCGCCTTGCTTTTGATAGATACCAAATTCCCGGGATGTATTGTCCCAACAAATGGAATCCGGCCCCGAAATCACATCCGCCAAGACCTCCTTGGATGCATAGCTCCAATCCAAATACACTTTGACTTGGGGATCGATCATGCCCGCTCCAATCGCAAACGCATTGATGTTTGGAATATCGCCATATATCGGATATTCCGATTGATAGAGAATACAATGGGTCTGGGACATCGAAGCCGCAATCATGCCCAATAAGAACTTGGCTTCATACAAGCGAGAATAGAAAGTATGCACATTGGTCTTTTGGAGCAAAACAGAACAATTCATAAAATGAATCGATGGATACTCCAAAGAAAGCTTATATGTCGCTAACAATTGCCGCGGACTGATACTGATCACGATATCGGTTTGTTTGGCAATCGTAGGTACAATATCTTCCATCTTTCCATCATACATGTGGGTCTTGACCACGCCCCCAAAATAGGTTTCCATATACAATCGACCCAATTCATGATCATGGATCCAAGTGGATGATTCCATCGACGAATCGGCAATAAAAGCAATCCGTAATGGATAGCTCACACTATACTTTTTATTAAATAAAGAGACTTTTCGATACATTTCCGGTTTATCGATCCATTCTTGCTGGACCGATTGCCCAGAAAGTAAACGCTGGATCTTTTCTTTGTCTTTGGCCCCATCCAGACCATAAAGTTGACAAGCCAATAAAAAGACATCGGATTGCACATCATAGCTCGCTGGATACAAGGAACAAAAGAGATGAAATGCACTACGCACATGGGCAATGGTTTCGCCATTCCATGGATGTGTAAGATCTTCATTCAAACACTTGGCAAAAGCGATATAACTACCAGCCTGGGTAAAATAGAGATCATTGATCTGGGTGACATTGTAAAAGTCAATATATTCATGATCCATTGGGGCTTCCTCGCCCTTTTCAGGCAAAATTCGAGTTACATTGGCACGCATGGAAGGCATGCCCACATATTTTGCGACCGACACTCGTTTATTCCCTTCCTGAACATAAAAAAGACGACGATATTCAAACACCTGAATGGGATCTCGAATGCCTTCTGCCAATTGAGAAACATAGAGATTTTCCCACTTCATCGCAAATTCACTATCTTCATCCAAAAGGGGCATAAAGCCTGGCGCAAACGCGGATACACGACCTCGTGTTTTCGTACCGACGATTCGATTGGTTGGAATATCGATACAACCCAAATAGGACCGATCCAATCGATCGATACGATCTACCGTTTCATCCAAAACCGGCAACTGCCCTTGCTTCCGATTTTTTTCACCCATTTTTCTGGCCTTACTGTATTCTTTCATATCCATCCCTCTCAAAACAAACGTGGCTGATTGGACAAGCTCGAAGTCGGATCGACTTCTACGATCGTATCATTGGGCTGTACATGCCCAATCAATAACGGTGAATACGGATCATGGAAAGCTTGATTTTGTTTGACCAACGTTTGATTTTCATTCGCATAACAATACAAACAACCATGTCCACATGTATTATAGGCACCAATATCATTTTGGAGCAGACACCGACAGCCTTTCCGCGCATAAGTCGTTGGTGGTTTCAAACCAATATGAAACGCATCCTCCAATACAGCCTGACTCATACATCCGGATGTATCAATGCCATACTTCGATAATCCCTTTTCCATACAAGCATATACTTTCATATCGTATGAGGAAGCGATGGATACAAAAGCTTGGCTGATCCTTTTTTGATCATCCAGAGATACTTCCTGAATATTGGGAAAATTGCGTTTGGTCTTCGCATAGAGATCAATAAAACTAATGATCACATGATGGGTATAGCCCGACAAGGCTTTACACAATTGTGCAAACGCTCGAATATGGAATTCCACCGTATAGGTTTCATTCAACAAGATGGGATCATAGCGCCAAGCCATATGCTCGCTTCCTATCGTATCTGATAATTCGCGCATCGATTGTAAGACCCATCGTTTATTTTGAATATGCGGTTCAATCTCTTTCCCATAAGGAGTCAAAGTCACCATCCAATACATGCGATACGATGATAATTTTTCAAACTGTTGGAACATGGGACGCGGATTCTTGGTACAGAAACAAAGCAGATCGACCACTTCGGGATGAAGGTCATAGCGATAAATCGTATGCGGATCATAGGGACTACGACTCAACACATAGCCAGCCTCAATACGATGATAGAACCAAGACGCATAGAAAGCCGGAATATCGGTACGATTGCCCGTATTAATGATCATGACGGCCTCTTTTCTAACTATAACGTTTTATAGTGGACGATGATATCTTCATAGGTGCCATCATCCAACGCAAAACCAGAGGGTATCACGCCCAATGGGACAAAGCCCAATTCCTGATAGAGGTGCAAAGCGGCAGCATTGGTAGCAACAACCGCATTGAATTGCAAGATACGAAAGCCCAGTCGCTTGGCTTGGCACATACAATCTTGGACCAATTGCTTCCCAATATGTTTTCCTCGCTGATCTGTCTTGACCGCATAGGATGCATTACAAATATGACCACAATGCCCTACATTATTCGGATGCAAAATATACAAACCAACAATTTGGCCATCACAAACAGCGATACCGGTGTAGCTTTGTGATGAAAAGAAAATATAGCCCTCTTTTTCATCCAAGAGATCTTTTTGGGGAAAGGCCACGCCTTGTTTGACGACTTCATTCCATATGTCTACGACTGCTTTTGTATCTGCTTTTTTAAATTTTCGTATTTCCATTTTATAACCTATACTTTCGAATAAATAAGACAACCATCTTTTGAAGTTGATTCAAACCAATGACCTCGATGGGCAAATGGCCAGCTCCTTCTAAAAGAACATGATATTTGTCGGCCCCGATCCGTTCATAAAAGGACATAGAATCCGCCGGATCGATCCATTGATCCATTTCTGGCTGTACCCAGAGGATCGGCACTCGATAGTCTTCGGGCGGACACAAAGTAGGATGCGCCAGAGTGTGTAAGAATTCCTGTGTGACTTTTGCACCTGCAGATTGTTCATCTTCACTCAATAGCTGACAAACCGCGGGATTGTTCGAAATCGTTCTTGTATCAATCACGCGTTTGATCTTCAAAGCTCGCCATCGCAATAGACGTGCATGATTTTCAAAAACCGGATCGAGCCAGACATCATTCTCTACGTTTTTATCATTGAGATCCAACAAATGAGTCACGATGACACCTCGAATTTGCGGACAAAGAGTCCCCAATTGATACGCCAACATGCCGGACAGACCCAATCCCATCAAAAAGGTATTTTCAATTTCGGTCTGTTCAATCAATTTTTGACAACAAGCCAACCAGTCTTCATAGGTCGCTTGTTTGACATTGGACTGACCAAAAAAAGGTAGATCCGGACAAATCACCCGATATCCCAAGCGATAAAAAGGGACCGCTAAAAAAGACAACATTCGCCCATTCGCAATCAGGCCATGAAAGATGATGATGGTACCTTTAAAGTAGCGGGGTTGGTAAATATCCACATGCATATGGACATCATGATAATAAATATACTCTTCTTGGCAATGAATATCCGAAGTCATTCGATTCCGTAAGGGCAAATGATCTTGAAATGCTTGCCAACTTGGATACGCTTTCATAGGCTTATGATATCATTCTTTTGCCGTAAATGCTTGTGCGATCGTATCGATCGAGCTGCAAGCCAACCGATTGACTTCTTCTTGACCTGGACAAACCAGAGCAATATCGGTCAACATGCGCAAATGATCTTCCTCTTTGGCCGCTAGGGCAATGACCATTTTCACAATTTGATCATCCCAGATCGTCCCCTGGGGAAAAGCCATGATGGCCATACCAGAATGATGAACCAAATCGGCCTGTCCATGGGGAATGGCCAAGCCAAAACCAACAACGGTTTCATAGGTCGTTTCCGTTGCCAACATCGCCTCTGTATAGGCTTGATCCGTATAGCCACTTTGACATAAGCGATTTCCCAATTCCTGTATGATGCCTTTTTTTGATTTGGGTTCCGTTTCGATTGAAATATTTTCTTTTACTAGTTCTTCCATCATTGCCTCCAAATTCCTGCATCCGCCAAGCGTTTTCCAGCTTCTTGGATCCGATCGATATCTTCGACCAAAGCCAAGCGTACATAGCGCATGCCTTGTGCACCAAACGATTGACCGGGTGTCACCACGATACCGGTCTTCTTTAAAAGATCTTTCACAAACGCATTGGAATCTACATAAGCATCCGGAATCGGGGCCCACGCAAACATCGTACCGGCCGATGCCGGAATGGTCCAACCGGCTTGTCCAAAATATTTCACCAACGCATTGCGACGATCTTCATAAGCTTGTCGCGTTGCTTGAATGGCATCTTGACAATGATCTAACGCTTCGATGCCGGCATATTGAACTGGCAAGAAAACGCCATAATCCATATTGGATTTTAATTTTCGATACACACTGACCATTTCTTTATTGCCAACGACAAAGCCAAGTCGAGCCCCTGCCAATCCAAAGGTCTTCGATAAGGAATTCAATTCAATGCCTACATCCATGGCACCATCAAACGATAAGAAACTTTTTCCGACTTTGCCATCAAAGACCAATTCACTATAGGCATTATCATGGATGACCATCAGATCATATTTTTTCGCAAAATCGATCAATTCTTCATAGAAAGAATCCGGTGCAATCGCACAGGTAGGATTGTTTGGATAAGATATGATCAACATTTTGGCTTTTTGAGCCACTTCTGGATCAATATCATGAAAGTCTAAGACAAAGTCATTTTCGGCTTTCAACGGCATATAAGCCACCTGGCATGAGGCAATTTTAGGTCCATCTTGAAAGATTGGGTAACAAGGATCGGGCACCAAGACCAAATCACCTGGATCACATAATGCCAAACAAATCGTGCTCAAAGCCTCTTGCGAACCCGATGTACAAATGATTTGATCCGTATCTAGATTGACACCATAACGTTGGTGATACCACTTTTGCACCGTGGTCAACATCTCTGGCAATTCACTGATCGCATACTTAAAATTTGCTGGTTGTTGGATTCGCGCCACCATCTGTTCAACAATGGAATCCACCGGTGGAATATTCGGTGATCCAATCGAAAAATCAATGGTATCCTTCCCTGTTTTTTCGGTATATTCTTGTTTCATGATCTTCAATTCGGTAAAGATCGACGTACCGAATTCATTCATTTTTTTCGCTTTGTACATACTACATCTCCCCATTGGTTCTTATTATAACGCAGATACATCGATATCTCTATCTTTGGTACGATCATCTATTTAGATATTTATCTAAATAGATATTGACATTCTTTCTTTAAGCAATGATAATATATGTAGATATGGTAAAAACAAATGCATTCAAAGCCCTCGCTGATCCGGTCCGAAGAGAAATTTTAGAATTGTTGAAACACGGACCCATGCGTGCTGGGGATATCAGTTCACGTTTTGATCTGACCCCGGCCACTGTTTCCTATCATTTAAAAATATTGAAACAAGCCGATCTGATTTTTGAGGCTCACGAAAAAAATTTTATCTATTATCAATTGAACACATCCGTCTTGGAAGAGCTTTTCCTTTGGATCGCAAATTTAGAAGGAGGTACACATGCTCAAAACAAATAAACGGACCCTTATTCTGACTAGCTTGCTGACTTTGCTTCCCTTATGTATCGGCCTCTATGTGTGGAATCAATTACCCGATCCGATGGCAACCCATTTTGATCTCCATGGCACGGCCAATGGCTACAGTTCCAAACCCTTTGCGATCTTCTTTCTACCGCTTTTCTTGTTGGGCATCCAATGGTTTTGTATTTTCATCACCTCTGCCGATCCCCGAAAACAAAATATCAGTCCCAAGATCTTTACGCTCATCCTTTGGATCATTCCCATCATCTCCTTGATCATGGGCGTATCGGTATATGCCTATAACTTGGGCTATTCCATCCCGATCGAGACTCTTTCTCAGATCCTCATGGGTCTTTTGTTGCTTATTTTGGGAAATTATCTACCCAAGACAAGACAAAATTATACCATTGGGATCAAGCTGCCATGGACCTTGGATAATGAAGAAAACTGGAATCGGACCCATCGCTTAGCCGGTTTTGTATGGGTCATAGGTGGACTCGCAATCTTGTTGGCTGCCTTGCTCCATTTTCATTCCCTTTACTTCTCGTTGGGCGTATTGATCCTAGTTGGGATCCTTCCCTGTATCTATTCGTATTGGCTCCATACACATTAAAAGGTTCCGTCCAAAAACGGAACCTTATTCTTCTTTTGCCCAATTCCGACACCGTGCCACTGCTTTTTTCCAACCCGCAATTTGTTTCTTGGATTGATCCAAAGTCATGACCGGTGTAAACAATTTATCCAATTGCCAATTGGCACGAATTTCTTCTAGATCTTGCCAATACCCTGTTGCCAAGCCAGCTAAATACGCAGCCCCCATGGCGGTTGTTTCCACACATTTTGGTCGCAATACAGGGGCTCGACAAATATCGGTCTGCATTTGACATAATAAGTTATTGGCACAAGCACCACCATCTACTTTTAATTGTCCCAAAGAGACCTGAGCATCGGCTTCCATGGCACGAATGACATCATTGACTTGATAGGCCATGGATTCCAAAGTGGCACGAATGATATGATTCTTATTGACACCACGTGTTAAGCCAATGATCATCCCACGAGCATAAGGATCCCAATACGGAGCTCCCAATCCGGTAAAGGCTGGCACCACATAACAGCCATTGGTGTTGTGCACTTTTTTGGCATAATATTCACTATCTACACTGGATTCGATCAAACGCATTTCATCACGAAGCCATTGAATGGCTGCCCCGGCTACGAAAATGGATCCTTCCAGTGCATAGGTGATTTGATCATTCAATCCCCAGGCGATGGTGGTCACCAAACCATTTTGACTCCTCACCGGCTGATGACCCGTATTCATCAATAAGAAACCACCGGTCCCATAGGTGTTTTTGACATCACCGACATCAAAACAAGTTTGTCCAAACAATGCACATTGTTGGTCGCCGGCAGCACCCGCAATCGGAATTTCTGCTCCTAAAAACGAAGCATCCGTATATCCATAGATACAACTCGAAGGTTTTGGTGTTGGTAACATTTGTTCCGGTATATCCAATAGCTTTAAGAGATCCGTATCCCATTTCAAAGTATGAATATTGAACATCATCGTACGTGAAGCATTGGAATAATCGGTCACATGTACACGGCCTTTGGTCAATTTCCAAATCAGCCATGTTTCCACCGTTCCAAATAAAAGTTGACCCGCTTCTGCTTTCTGACGTGCACCTGGCACGTTATCCAAGATCCATTTTAATTTCGTACCCGAAAAATAGGGATCAATCAATAAACCCGTTTTTTCACGAATCATTTCCGAAAGGCCTTGGGCTTTTAAAGAGTCACAATATTCTGCTGTTCGACGGCATTGCCAGACAATGGCATGATAAATGGGTTCACCCGTTTCCTTATCCCAAACCAGGGTCGTTTCTCTTTGATTGGTGATGCCAATCGAAACAATTTGTGAAGCTTCCGCATTGATCTTCTGCATCGCTTCGACCGCTACACTGATTTGTGTGGCCCAAATTTGATTGGCATCATGCTCCACCCATCCGGGACGAGGATAATATTGAGGAAATTCCCGTTGGGCGACCGAACAAATTTCCCCTTTCTTATTGAATAGGATGCATCGATTGGAAGTCGTACCTGCATCCAATGCCATAACATATTTTTTCATAAGGCCTCCTTACAACCGCTTACATTATAACACTTTCGTGATAGAATAGGGATACGAGGTGAATACATGAAAACAAATCTATCTTATCCATCCAGTGATGGAGTCACAATGATCCATGCCGAAATGTGGGTGCCCGATGGTAAGGTACAAGCCATCCTGCAAATCGCCCATGGCATGGTCGAATTTATCGATCGATATGATCGTTTCGGTACTTATTGTGCCCAACAAGGTATTTTGGTTTGTGGCAATGATCATCTAGGCCATGGCCAAAGTGTAACAGGCAAAGCTCGTTTGGGTTATTTTGGCGAAAATGGGAATGAACATGTGATTGCCGATCTGCACGCTCTCTATGAAAAAATGCATAAGATGTATCCCGATGTTCCTTATTTTCTATTAGGCCACAGCATGGGTTCGTTCTTGGCTCGCCAATATATCACTCGCTACGGTGCCAATCTAACCGGTGTGATCATCATGGGTACTGGCTATCAAAGTCCGATATCTTTGAAAATGGCACGACTCCTATGTGAAAAAATAGCCGATCAAAAGGGTTGGATGTATCGCAGTCCCCTCTTGACGAAAATGGCATTGGGATCCAATAATAAGCATTTTGAACCCGCTCGAACCCCTTCGGATTGGTTGACCAAAGATACCCGAATCGTCGATGCTTATGTCCATGAACCACTGGATAATTTCCAATTTACGACCAATGCGTTTGATGAAATGTTCAAAGGGTTACAAGATGCCGATGCCCACATCGATCAAATCCCAAAAGACTTACCCGTTTTATTCGCATCCGGTGCCGATGATCCCGTGGGCGATTTTGGCAAAGGTGTGCAAAAAGTCTATCATTTGTTTGTCGATGCTCAAATAAAAAACGTAGAGTGCAAACTCTACGAAAATGATCGCCATGAAATTTTAAATGAACTCAACTACAAACAAGTCTATGATGATCTGATTGCTTGGATGAAGGAGGCCTATTAGCCTCCTTTTTATGTGCCCATACGACCAGCGCCAATGTAGGAACGAATCCAACGCAACACCTTTTTATTATCTTTGGACGTGAACATGAAATGATGATCTTCTGTTTCAATCGTAAAGCGCAAAATATGTTGATGAAGAAGATAAACTTTGACATAGCATATGTGTTGCCAAGGAATTTGGACATGATCTTGTACATTTCGGTCGTTATAAAATTCAAAGGCATGATTGCCAATCAAAATTTGACCATATTGGATCCATCCCCCAAATCTTTGGCCATCTATATGCAGATCCACTTGACTATTGAGTGATTGGATCATAATAGACCAATGGAATATCCGGCTACACCAATGATAAACATTGCCAGAATGAGAACGATCAACGACACATTTTTCTTCAAGGCCTTCATACAAAGAAAAGTCATACCAAGGCCAAAAAGACCAGGCACCAAACCATTCAATGTATCTTGGATCATGGGAATCTCAATTTGGACATAGCGTTGCACCAAAGCCCCCATCACAAACATGCCCACGATACTGGCTGTTCGGGTTGCTTTTTGAAGAAGACCACCCGATAGATCTTCACTGATATGTTCGCCTTTTTCATATCCCACTTCTTGGCTCTTCCACATAAAGCCAATGCGCATGAAGTTCCAACCCACAAAAAATAAGATCGGTCCTAAGATACTTCCTTCCATCGCTAAGGA
Organism: Absicoccus intestinalis; assembly: GCF_033971885.1. NCBI lineage: Bacteria > Bacillati > Bacillota > Erysipelotrichia > Erysipelotrichales > Erysipelotrichaceae > Absicoccus > Absicoccus intestinalis. The sequence continues at coordinate 50,939 of NZ_JALBUS010000013.1, forward strand.
TGCCCCTAAGGCACCCAGCAAGGGACGAGCCGTAAACCAGAATACCGGATCGGCCACACCTGCCAAAGGCCCCATCATCCCCACTTTGACATCTTGCGATACGGGTTTTCCTTGGGCGCGTTGTTCTTCTTGCGCTAAAGCCACACCCAATATCGGCGAAACCACATAAGGATGGGTATTAAAGAATTCTAAGTTGCGATGTAAAGCCTCCACTTGATCGTCTTTTTTCGAATATAACTTCTTTAAAGCCGGAATCATCGCATAAGCCCAGCCACCATTTTGCATGCGTTCGTAATTCCACGAACCTTGTAAGAAAGTCGAACGCCACATCACTTTTTTTCGTGTTTTCTTATCTAACATGGTCAGATCCTCCTATTCATAGTCATCCAAAATATCGCCCAATGGATCATTGGAAGATGTCGTTTGTTGGGAAGAAAGAAAATGGATGGTCAGAAAAGCGAGGGCAAAGCCAATCGCAAAAAGGGCTAAAAGCGTAAATTGTTGGATCAATGCAAAGACAAAACCCAAAATAAAGAAGGGCCATGCTTCTTTGGTTGCGATCATATTGATGACCAAGGCATAGCCTACCGCCATCACCAAACTACAACCAATATCCAATCCCATGACTAACCATGTCGGCATACTTTGCATAAATACGTACACGGCTTCATTGGGCAGAGTCCACAACAAGATGGCAGGAATCACTACACGCAATCCTTGAAGTCCCAAAGCCATGCGTTGGATCCGATCGATTGCCTGAAAATCGGCTTGATTGGCCGCTTCATCCATACGATGGACCATACCCACCGCGATCGTACGAATCAACATGGTCAAAAATAAACCAGCAACAGCCAAGGGAATGGAACAAGCAATCGCAATGGCCACGCCATCCACGCCAAGACCACTTTTTACCAATAAGATCGAACTGGTAATCGATGCCAAGGCGGCATCTGGCGCTACGCTGGCCCCAATATTGGCCCATCCCAAAGCCATCATTTGTAAGGTCCCACCTAAGACCAAACAGGCTGGTAATTGATTCGTAGCCAACCCAATGAGCGTACAAGCAATCAAAGGTTGATGAAATTGAAATTCATCCAATATTCCTTCTACACCCGCTAAAAACGCAATCAAAATGATCCATATCCATGTCATCTTATGCCAACTCCTTTCGTGCTTGGGCGATCAATGCATCCATATTTCCGGGTGGATCCGATGGAACTTTGCGCACATCAAATTGCACACCCAAAGCTTTTAATTTTTCAAAGGTATCCACATCTTCTCTATCTAAAGAAATCGCTTGATTCACCGCACATTTTCCTTCTTTATGAGCCATCGAACCAATATTTAAGGTTTGGATATCCACGCCCTTGGAAATCACCGCCAAAGCATCTTGCGGGTTTTCAAATAAGACCAAGGCTTGCGTCAAACCAAAACGAGGATCTTTGGATGCTTCCACCAATTTATATAAAGGCACCACATTGGCAGGGACACCAGGAGGGGCTGCCTCAATGATCATTTGTTTGCGCAAGGCATCATGCGCTACTATATCACTGGCTACGATGATCCGATTGGGATGGGTCATCTTGGTCCACCCCGTTGCGACTTGACCATGCAACAAACGAGAATCGATCCGCGCCAAGACAAAATGAATGTGGCCGTCTCCCAATACGGTTCCTTTTGGGATGGGTCCCGATGGTTTCTTTTCGGTTTTTGTTTCTTCGTGTACTTGGGGTTCTAAAGATGCCGGTACTATACGGACGCCTTCTTTGGCCGTTTGGATGATATGCGAAGCCACTTCATGGGCACTTTCCATGGATAAACGAGATGCCAATGCTTCAATGACCATGGGTAAATTCATCCCGACGACAATGGCCCAATTCGTTTCATGACCATGAATCAAACCATTGGCTTGATTAAAGGGGGTTCCCCCATATAAGTCACATAAAATCAGGACTTGTTCGGTTTGAAAGGAAGCAATAGCTTCTTCCATTTGTTTGCGTATATCATCCGGTCCTTGCGAGGGTTGTAGCGTGATAGCTGCCACTTTTTCTTGTTGGCCAAAGATCATTTCCGCCGACATCTTGATGCCGGTGGCAAAATCACCATGACTTGCGAGTACAATTCCTATCATATGATTTGTCTTTCTAGGCCATGAATTGGCCAATGGATCTGAATTATTTTATAAATGTTTACTATCCATTTCATCTTTTCAATCTTATCATATTCTCGAAAAGAAAAAAGAACCATTTCGGTTCTTTCTACTCTTTATTAAAGACATCCACATCTAATGCATTGTTTTGTTTCGCAACAATGGTCGTACATACGGCATCACCGGTAATATTGACTGCCGTTCGTAACATATCCAAGATACGGTCAATACCCATGATCAAACCAATTCCCGATACAGGCAAGCCAACCGAATCAAAGACCATCGCTAAGGTGATCAAACCAACACTTGGTACACCAGCCGTTCCGACCGAAGCCAAAGTGGCGGTCACAATGACGGTCGCATAATCGGCGGGGGTCAAATGAATACCAAAGGCTTGGGCTACAAAGACCACGGCTACCCCTTGCATGATGGATGTTCCATCCATATTGATCGTAGCGCCTAGCGGAATCGTAAAACTCGAGATCTTACGAGAAACGCCCATCTTTTCTTCCAATGTATCAATATTCAATGGAATCGTAGCATTGGACGTGGCGGTACTAAAGGCAAAAGCCTGGACCGGAAAAAATTTCTTTGCGAATTTGAATGGATTCAATCCGGTAAATACTTTCAGTAAGATCATGTATACCACAAAACATTGAACACCCAATCCACAAATAACGGTAATCATGTATTTGAACATGGGAACCATGGCACTAAATCCAAGTTCACTGAAGGTTCGGCCAATCAAACAGAAAACACCAATGGGAGCAATCTTCATGATCATCATGGTCATTTCCATCATGATGTCGTTGCATTGGGTACAAAAGTTGGTGACCAACTGTGCTTTTTCTTTTAATTTTGCCAAGATCACACCCACCAATAGCGCAAAAACGATGATCTGCAACATTTCCCCATTGGCCAATGCCGCAATGGGATTGGTTGGAATGATATTTAAGATCGTATCCGTCAAAGACATATCCGTCTGTGTGGATGAGCTGGATACCGTTGTCTTGACATTTTCGATGGCACTCATATCCAAACCAATGCCCGGGTTGATCAATTTCGCTATACCCAATGCAACAGCTACAGCAATCATGGTCGTGGCCAAATAGAAACCAATCGTACGAACACCGACACTTCCTAAGGTCTTGGTGTCGCCAATCGCAGCCGCTCCACAAATGATCGAAAAGAAGACAAGCGGTACGACCAACATCTTCATCAAGGAAATGAAGCCTTGGCCAATCACATAAAATACCCCTTCGACAATGACATTCTTGATGACATCGATATCCATGAACCAGGTATTGATGATGGCACCAATCGCAGCACCCATGATCAAAGATATAAAGATCATTGTCGTCAGTCCCATTTTTTTCTTGCCTTTATTCTTTGCCATAACCATTCTCCTTCAGGTATCGATGTAACTCTGTTTTCCATTCGGGCATTTGATAAATATGGGTGATCCGCATCATCATATTATCTAAAAGCGTAAAGCGCGGTTTTCTGGGCTCTTTGGCTTGGGTATGCACGGCAATGTCGGCATAGCCACAAGTTCGTAAAATTTCACGTGCCCAATCCGCACGGGAACAGCCCCCTTCACAGCTGGCATGGAAAATGCCATATTCATCGGATTGAACGAGTTTTTCGACAAATCCAGCCAAAGCATTGGCCGAAGTTGGAGTTGAAAATTCTTCCAAGGGAAGAACGATTTCTTCATTGGCTTGGGCATGTTCAATGACTTTATCGACAAAATCTTTGGTCGCCAAGCCATAGTTCCAAGAACTACGAACAATGACATGTTTATCAATCAAAGATTCCACTAATTTTTCACCCGCAAATTTACTTTTTCCATAAATCGTCGTTGGAGTAGGTACATCAAATTCATTTAAGGCATGCGATCCTTGTCCACCAAACACATCGTCGGTGGAGATCTGGATCAATTTGGCATCCAAGCGACGCGCCGCAATGGCCAGATTTCGTGCCCCCAATGCATTGACTGTATAGGCCTGGTCGGGATTGGCTTCGCATGTGGCATCGTCGGTCAAGCCCGCACAGTTAATGATCACTTCGGGTCGGGCCACATTTATAAAACGTAAAATTTCATCTAAATTTTCTACTGGTACATCCGTATCACTTGTGACCAAACGGAAATCCGTATTGTTTGCGTATTCCTTACACAAAGCTTGGCCCAATCGTCCTTCAGCTCCAGTGATCCATATACTTGTTTGATTGATCATGATTCTCTCCTCTTCATTGGTAGTATTTTACCATAAATAAAAATGTACTACATATGAATAATACCTAGCACATCCAAAACGGAACTTGCCAATATGATCAACAAGAAGGGAATCGCTAAATATTTTAAGATAAAGATAAAGATCTTTTTTCGTTTAAATTGGGAAGAACGTTCGATTTCCTTGGACAAGCGAGGAATCGTGACCACACGCAAGACCAACAAACACGTACAGATAGCCGCAATCGGCATCATGATCGAATTGGTCAAAAAATCAAAGAAATCCAAAAAGTCCATGCCTAGAATTTGTATAGAAGCCAGTGGCCCAAATCCCAAAGAAGAGAGGGTTCCCAACCCAAGCATGATGGCACCAATCAACAGGGTACTTTTCTGGCGATTCCATCCCAATTCATCCTCAAATGTCGATACGGCACTTTCAGCCAAGGCAATGGATGAAGTCAGTGCAGCTAATAACACCAATAAGAAAAACAAGATGCCGGCAAAGGTCCCCATTCCCGTGGAGGCAAATACCTTTGGCAAAGTAATGAACATCAAAGAAGGGCCTTTCCCAAGGCTGGCGGCATCACCTCCACTAAACGCAAAGACCGCCGGAATGATCATCAAACCCGCCAAGATGGCAATCAACGTATCAAAGATCTCCACTTGGGATGTACTTTTTTCAATATCTACATCTTTTTTCATATACGACCCAAATGTGATCAAGATTCCCATCGCAATGGACAAAGAATAAAACATCTGTCCCAAAGCGGTCACGACGGTCATCCATGAGAATGCTTTGAAATTGGGAATCAAAAAGTATTTGACCCCTGCCATCGCTCCGGGGCGGCTCACAGAATAGCCGGCAATGATAAATGCCAACACGATCAAGATGGGCATCATGATCTTGGATACCTTTTCAATACCATTTTGTACACCCATGATGATGATCAACAAGGTCAGAAAAGTAAACAATAAAAAGAAGAGTTCCACCGATGTCCCATTTTGGATAAAATTCGAAAAATAGGTATCGGATGCCAATTGTTGGACATGCCCTTGCATATACGCAAATAAATATTTACACACCCAACCCCCAATAACACTATAATACGGTACGATCAGCATCGGAATGATGGCATTGATCCATCCACCAAAACGCAAGGAAAAACGATGTCCAAAGAAAGAAAAAGCACCAACGGGACTCTTCTTTGTCATGCGTCCTAGAGTTGTTTCTGACATGATCATGGTATAGCCAAAAGTAGCAACTAAGATCAAATACACCAACAAAAAAATACCACCGCCATATTTTGCGGCTAAATAAGGAAATCGCCAAATATTTCCAAGACCAACAGCCGAGCCGGCGGCGGCCATCACAAAACCCAGTCGATTGGAAAAATTAGCTCGATTTTTATCTTCATTCATACATTCATCTTCTCCTTCATGCAGCATGAAAGAGTATATCACAAAATTGTGCTTTCGTTATAAAAGAAGCAGAAGGCCCTTTATTGACCTTCTGCTTTTTGATCAAGGATATGTGCCAATGCATCCATGGTGGAAACAAAGAAAACCGAATCATAAATAGAAGCATCTACATATCCATATTCGATCATCTTGTCAATCTGCGCTTTTAATGGATCATAGTAATGATCTAGATCAAAAAGAATACAAGGGCCCACTAATTGATCCAATCGAATCTTTGAGATAATTTCAGATACTTCTTCTAAAGTACCGGGCCCTCCTGGCATGGCGATAAACGCATCGGCCAATTCGATCATCATCGTTTTTCGTTGGGCCATGGTATCAACGATATGCAGCTCATCCAAATTGGCATGTGCTTGTTCTTTTCTTTCTAAAAATTGAGGAATTACCCCAATCACATGGCCACCATTGGCTAATACACTATCGGCAACCACGCCCATCAAACCATTTTGTGCACCACCATACACCAAAGTATGATGATGTTTGGCCAACCATTCTCCCACTTTCTGCGCCATGGCTTGAATGGTTGGATCATTTCCCATACTGGATCCTAAATAGACGGCAACATTCATACACTCAACTCCTTTCAGCATATCAAAAGTGATAGGTACCATCTAGATATCCCAACAAAAAGGATTCCGCCAACGAATGCGGACGAATATTCTTTCGCGCTTTTTCTCGCGAAAACCAATGATACGCATCAATTTCCCAATTGGGTTGGACATGACCATCAACGATTGCGGTAAAGTTCAGCATCAACGTATTGGATTTTGCGAAATAATGCGAATGATTGAAACGAACTTGATGCACATCTAAATTCATTTCCTCTTTGACTTCCCGCACAACCGCATGTTCCGCATCCTCTCCTTTATTGACATATCCAGCCACTAAGATGTAGGTATCTTTCCCATATTGTTTGATCAATAAGATTTGATCTTCCTCTGCATTGGTCACGATCATGGATACAGCCACATTAAATACAGGAAAGCGATACGTTTCACAATGGGGACAATATGGAACCATCCCCTCATCTTTGAGTGGGCGCATTTCTAATCTTGTCCCACATTCCATACAATATTTCATTTCTTCATTCATACGCTTCTATATTACCACAAAAAAAGGAGGTCGAAGACCTCCAAACATCTCTTATAGACCTGGATACATACCAATACTGAAGATAAACGCAATGATGACAGCAACAGGACCTGTGATCAAACGCGAATACAACACAGCTGGCACACCATATTCAATGGTTTCTGGTTCCGCTTCGCCCAAAGACAATCCAACGGGTACGAAGTCACAACCAACTTGTGCATCGATAGCAAACAAAGCTGGCAATGCATATTGCAGAGGAATAGCTCGTTGTGCAAATTGTTGTCCTAACAATACACCAACGGTCTGTGCAATGACAGCACCTGGTCCTAGGATAGGTGATAAGAATGGTACACCACAAACAATCGAGATGACCAACAATCCTGGCAATGTCGAACACATTGGACTGATGGTATGCGCAATGACATTTCCTAAACCACTGGCCGAAATGATACCCAACAATGTCGATGTAAAGGCCATGAATGGCAATACATTTCGAATGATCATATCGATCGAATCACGACCAGCTGCGAAGAACTTGTTGACGACATGTCCTACACCAATACCAATTCGCGTAATGATGCCTGGTTTCTTTTCGTCTTGAGCAGCGGCAATTTCAGCTTTGGCTTGGTCTTTGGTCTTTGGCCCATCGGCCGCTGCCAATTCTTCTTCCGCTGTCTTAGCTGTTGAAACATTCGTTTCATCTGTATATGCTAAGTTGCTCTCTTTTACATCCGATACATAGATATCGGGTGTGATATACATAGCTAATGGGCCTACGGCTCCAACCGGTTCGACATTGACGGTCATGATGCGTTTCTTTGGATAGACACCGCAACGTGCCGTACCACCACAGTTGACAACAGCGACTGCCACTTCATCATCGGGAACGGTTGTCTTAAAGCCATCCACCAATTCACAGCCTGTCATTTCGGCAATCTTTTTCGCTACAG